>CAIQEX010000738.1 GCA_903870955.1 uncultured beta proteobacterium | reverse complement strand
GCGCGAGGCCTGGCCTGAAGAGCGTCCGATGTCGGTGCGCATTTCAGCCCACGACTGGGTGCAGGGCGGTATCACGCCGGCAGACGCGGTCGAGATCGCACGCGCCTTCAAGGACGCGGGTGCAGACTTGATCGATTGCTCTTCCGGGCAGGTCAACGCCGAGCAAAAGCCGGTCTATGGGCGCATGTACCAGACGCCGTTTGCCGACCGCATCCGCCAGGAAGCCGGCATTGCCACCATCGCCGTCGGCGCCATCAGCGAGGCGGATCACGTCAACAGCATCATCGCGGCAGGCCGCGCCGACCTGTGCGCGGTGGCCCGGCCGCACTTGGCCAACCCGGCCTGGACACTCACCGAGGCCGCAAAAATAGGCTACACGCCCATGCCCTGGCCCAAGCAGTACATGGCCGGTAAGGGGCAGATGGAAAGCCTGTTTCAGCGCGAGAAAGCGCAGGCGGCAGCGCTGTCGCCCGTGCGCGCGGCTGAGGCCTGAAGTGAACATGGGTATGACCATGGGTATGAATAGGAGTATGGACTCCAACACGCATCGCCACGCATTGGTCACCGGGGGTGGCAGTGGCATCGGTGCGGCGATTGCACTGGCACTTGTGGCACAGGGCGTTTGCGTGACGGTGTTGGGCCGCAGAGCCGATGTTTTGCAAGCGTTAGTACAGCAGCATCCTGATTCCCTGCATGCGGTATGCGCCGATGTGGCCGATGCCAGTCAGGTGGCTACCGCATTTGCAGAGGCCACCGCGCGCTTTGGCCCGGTGCATATCCTGGTCAACAACGCTGGTCAGGCCAGCAGCGCGCCGTTTCTAAAGACCGATGCGGCGCTTTGGCAACAGATGCTGGCAGTCAATCTCACGGGCACCTTCCTTTGCACCCAGGCCGCCCTGCCGGACATGCTGCGCAATGGTTGGGGCCGCATCGTCAACGTGGCCAGCACGGCCGGACTTACCGGTTATGCCTATGTAGCCGCCTATTGCGCCGCCAAGCATGGCGTGATCGGCCTGACAAAATCCCTGGCGCTGGAAGTGGCGAAGAAGGGCATCACCGTCAACACCATCTGCCCCGGTTACACCGAGACCGACATCCTGCGCGAGAGCATTGCCAATGTAGTAGCCAAGACCGGCCGCAGCGAAGCCGATGCCCGGGCCGAATTTGCCAAGGGCAATCCGCAGGGCCGCATCGTGCAACCGGCCGAAGTAGCCAACACCGTGCTGTGGCTGTGTGGCGAGGGCGCATCCTCCATAACCGGTCAATCCATTTCCGTCAGTGGCGGTGAGGTCATGCAATGAAAAAAGATCCCAGTCTGGCCCTGCTCAATGCGGCTGACAACCTGGGCTATGAAGCACGCAGTGACAGTGGCGACCATACGGCGCTCAAACTCTGGTTGCGCATGCTGGCCAGCACCACGCAGATCGAGGACGAAATCCGGCGTCGCCTGCGCCAGCGCTTTGATACCTCGTTGCCGCGTTTTGATTACATGGCGCAGCTCTACCGCAAGCCCGAGGGTCTGCGCATGAAGGAACTCACGCGCTACCTGATGGTGACCGGGGCCAACATCACCGGCCTGACCGATGAACTGGAGCGTGACGGCATGGTGGAGCGCATCAGCAGTGCCACCGACCGCCGCTCCTGGATCGTGCACCTGACGGCCAAGGGCCGCACGCAGTTCGAGTCCATGGCGGCCGAACACGAGGGCTGGATTCTCGAATTGTTCTCCTGCTTCGACGCCAAAACCCTGAACCAGATCTACACGCAACTCGGTGCACTGCGCGTGCACCAGGTCACGCACGCAGAACCCCCAACCTCCCCCAAGGAGTAGACGCCCATGAATTCCACCGCAGTCGATCCGACCCTTCTTGCGGGCAATCGCAAACCCATGGCCGCGTACCAGGCCATGCACTTCGTCTGGCAATGTGACAACGGTGTCGCCACCATCACACTGAACCGACCCGAGCGCAAGAACCCGCTGACCTTTGCCTCCTATGCCGAGCTGCGCGACCTGTTTGCGGCCCTCAAATACGCACACGATGTGAAGGTGGTGGTGCTGGTCGGCGCTGGTGGGAACTTCTGCTCCGGTGGCGATGTGCACGAAATCATCGGCCCTCTGGTGGACCTGCCGGTGCCCGAGTTGCTGATGTTCACGCGCATGACGGGCGAGCTGGTCAAGACCATGCGCGCCTGCCCGCAACCCATCATTGCAGCGGTGGATGGCATCTGCGCCGGGGCTGGCGCCATCATGGCCATGGCCTCGGACCTGCGCATCGGAACCGTGCGCAGCAAGACTGCGTTTTTGTTCAACCGTGTCGGGCTGGCGGGTTGCGACATGGGCGCCTGTGCCATGTTGCCGCGCATCATCGGGCAGGGCCGTGCCAGCGACTGGCTCTACAGCGGTCGCTCCATTGGCGGCGAGGAGGCCGAGCGCAGTGGTTTCCTGAACCGCCTGGTGGCGGCAGAAACTTTGCTGGCGGAGGCACAGGCCTGGGCGCGTGAGCTTGCCAATGGCCCGACCTTTGCCAACGGCATCACCAAGACCATGCTGCACCAGGAGTGGAGCATGTCGATTGACCAGGCGATTGAGTCCGAAGCCCAGGCCCAAGCCATCTGCATGCTGACCGAAGACTTCCGACGCGCCTACCAGGCGTTTGTCGCCAAGCAGCGGCCGGTTTTTGAAGGCAACTGACATGAGTGATACACAGTATCTGAACTGGCCCTTTTTCGCGCCCCGCCACGGCACGCTGGCACGCGAACTGGACGCCTGGGCGCAAGCCCACATCACCCCGTCGCACGCCAGCGACGTGGACGCCGAATGCCGTGCGTTGGTGAAGGCTTTGGGGGAGGCGGGCTGGTTGCGCCATGCCATCGGGGGCACGGCTTACGGCGGTGTATCGGAGGCTATCGACACCCGCAGCATCTGCCTGATGCGTGAGACGCTGGCGCGGCATTCCGGCCTCGCCGATTTCGCCTTTGCCATGCAGGGCCTGGGCAGTGGCGCCATCAGCCTGGCCGGCACTGAAGAACAAAAACAGACCTATTTGCCGCGCGTGGCCACGGGTGAGTGGATTGCCGCCTTTGCGCTGAGTGAGCCGCAGGCCGGGTCGGACGTGGCAGCCATGCAGTGCAGCGCCCGCATCGAAGGCGACTGTGCGGTGCTCAACGGCAGCAAGACCTGGATTTCCAATGGCGGCATTGCCGACTTTTATGTGGTCTTTGTGCGCACCGGTGAGGCGGCAGGCGCACGCGGTATCAGCGCCTTTATTGTCGATGCCGATACACCTGGGCTGGAGATTGCCGAGCGCATTCAGGTCATCGCCCCACACCCTCTGGCCACCTTGCGCTTTTACGAATGCCGCGTGCCGCTTTCTCGCCGCATCGGTGCAGCGGGCGAAGGTTTCAAGATCGCCATGCGCACGCTGGATGTGTTTCGCACCTCGGTGGCTGCAGCTGCTTTGGGCTTTGCCCGTCGGGCACTGGACGAAGCGCTGAATCGCGCCACGGCGCGCAAGATGTTTGGTCAATCGCTTGCCGATTTTCAACTCACGCAAGCCAAGCTGGCGCAAATGGCGACCACGATTGATTCGTCTGCATTGCTGACCTACCGCGCCGCCTGGCAACGTGACCAAGGGTTGAATGTGACGAAGGAAGCCGCCATGGCCAAGATGGTGAGTACCGAAGGCGCACAGCAGGTGATCGACGCGGCCGTGCAGATTTGGGGCGGCATGGGCGTGGTGAGCGGTCATCCGGTCGAGTGCCTGTACCGCGAGATCCGTGCCCTGCGCATTTACGAAGGGGCGACCGAGGTTCAGCAACTCATCATCGCCCGTGAATTGCTGAAAGAACACCCTTCGCAGGAGGTTTGACATGCCCACCGCCCACACCGATACCTTTGCCAAAGACCATCTGCCGCCGCTGGAGCAGCAGCCGGTTTACCTCCTCGATTTGCCGGAACTCCAATTTCCACCGCAGTTGAACTGCGCCGCCGAGTTGCTGGACCGTCCGGTGCGCGAAGGGCGGGGCGGACGCCTGTGCGTGCAGGGCGGTGGCGAGCGCTGGACCTATGCCGACCTGCTGGAACGTGCCAACCGCATCGCCCATGTGCTGGTGCAGGACATGGGCCTGGTGCCGGGCAACCGTGTGCTGCTGCACAGCCCCAACACGCCGATGGCAGCGGCCTGCTGGTTTGGCATCGTCAAGGCCGGCGGCATCGCGGTGGCAACCATGCCGCTGCTGCGCGCCAAAGAGTTGCGCGCGATTGTGGACAAGGCGCAGATCAGCCATGCGCTGTGCGATCTCGGACTGGAAGAGGAGTTGCGACTGACCCTGCCCGATACCCCACAACTGAAGCAGGTGCTGCACTTCCGCAGCATGCAGCCGGAGGGTCTTGAAGCCGCCATGCAGCGCCATCCGGTTGAATTTGCCAACGTGAATACGGCTGTAGATGACACTTGCATCCTGGCCTTCACCTCCGGCACCACCGGCGTACCCAAGGCCACCATGCACTTCCACCGTGACGTGATGGCGGCCTGCGCCTGCTGGCCTCGCCACGTGCTGAAGCCCACGGCCGACGATGTGTTTATTGGCAGCCCGCCGTTGGCCTTTACCTTTGGCTTGGGGGGCCTGTTGCTGTTTCCGATGTCGGTGGGTGCGAGTACCGTGCTGCTGGAAAAGGCCGGCCCGCCGCAGTTGCTGGAGGGTATTCGCGATTTTGGTGCCACGGTGGTGTTTACCGCACCTACGTCGTATCGCACGCTGGCGGCACGCGGGGACGAGATTCGCCAGACCCGCCTGCGTCGCTGCGTGTCGGCGGGCGAGGCCTTGCCTGCTGCGACGCGCACCTTGTGGCGTGAAGCAACCGGCATAGAAATCATCGACGGCATTGGTGCCACCGAGATGCTGCACATCTTTATTTCGGCGGACGAGCAGGACGCGCGACCCGGAGCCACGGGTAAGGTGGTGCCCGGCTACGAAGCCCGCGTCGTGGACGATGCCGGCAACCCGGTGCCCCATGGCACCGTAGGCAAACTGGCAGTGCGTGGCCCCACCGGTTGCCGCTACCTGGACGATGCGCGGCAAAGCAGCTATGTAAAGGGTGGTTGGAACTATCCCGGTGATGCCTATGCGATGGACGAAGCGGGCTACTTTTACTACCAGTCGCGCACCGACGACATGATCATCTCGGCGGGTTACAACATTGCTGCGCCCGAAGTGGAAGAGGCCTTGCTATTGCATCCGGCGGTGTTTGAGTGCGCCGTGAT
>CAIQEX010000737.1 GCA_903870955.1 uncultured beta proteobacterium | reverse complement strand
TGGACTGCTTTTTCCATTTTCGATGCTGGGACAAGACCAAAATGAGTTGGGTCTGATACGGACGATACTGGGTGTCAATGAGGCCGACGGTAGTCTGACGCTGGCGGGTGACATCGATCAAGAAGGTTACCTCCGGCTCATGCATGCCAGCACGGACGCACTGGTTGAGGGTGCAGCGACGGCCGCTCAACATGCCTGGAAATCCGGGCACCACGCGAGCGAAGTGCTGGCGCTATTGGTCAGCTGTGTTGGGCGCAAATTGGTCATGGGCGGGCGGGTTGAAGAAGAGGTTGAAGCGGTTGCAGGTGTCTTTAGTCGAGGTAAGACCGTGACAGGTTTTTACTCGAATGGCGAAATTGGACCCTTTGGTGATAGTTCTGAATGCAAGCTGCATAACCAGACGATGACGATCACCTGTTTGTCCGAGTCCGTTTGACCGGAAAAGTGAATTTCCCATGCACAAACTTCTAGCCCGTCAAATCAACAACGCTTTAGGCGTTGATTGGACTCAACTTGAGGCGGTGCAGCGGGAATTCGCACAGTTGGCCAGAACCCAAACACTTTCGCCCCAGGCAATGTCAGTTCTTGCAGGGCTGGGCTCCTTGGTTCAGCGTGTCGAGGAGTCGTATACGCAGAATGACCGCGATCTGGACCTGAAGGCCCGAAGTCTGGAACTGAGTTCAGTTGAGTTGACAGAGAGTAACGCCCGATTGCGGATGGAGTTGGAAAGTCGTACGCGGGCCATAGACTCCTTGCGCAGTACGGCGTTGGGCCTCATGGATTTTGTCGATCTGGATGAAACCGGCATCATGAACGACAACCTGGAAAGTCTGTCGGCCTTGATGAGTGAACTGGTACGGCAAAAGGAAGAGAGCCAGCGGGACTTGCATGCAGCGTTGACCGACCTCGCGCACCAGAAATTTGCCCTGGACCAGCATGCCATCGTGAGCATCACGGATATCGCGGGGGTGATCACCTATGCCAATGACAAGTTTTGCCAAATCAGTGGTTATGCCCGTGGAGAAGTGCTGGGGAAGGCGCACCGCTTGATTAACTCGGGCATCCACCATCGTTCTTTTTTTGCTGATATGTGGGTTGCGATTCTGGCTGGCAAGGTCTGGCATGGCGAAATTTGCAATCGGAATAAAACGGGTAGTCTGTATTGGGTCAATGCGACCTTGGTTCCTTTGCGCGATGAGGCGGGTAGTCCGACGTTTTTTATTGCGATCAGCACAGACATCACTGAGCGCAAGCAGATGGAGTCCAACATCAAAGCGGCGGAAGCGCGTTTGCGTCGCATTACCAATACCGTTCCCGGAGCCGTGTTTCAGTGGCAAGCCGGTGAGGACTATGACCGCTTCACCTTTGTCAGTCCGCGTGTGCAACAGGTTTTGGGTTTGACAATTCAGTCCCTGAAAGAAGACGCAACGGTGATCATGCAGCAGGTGCTGGAAGCCGATCGAAAATTGGTGCGAGACGGATTGCGGGAAGCGGTTCGCAATGTGTCTGCATGGCGTGGTGAGTATCGCGTGCAATTGCCTAACGGATCGATCCGCTGGATCCGCACGGAGATCAATCCTGACCCGGAACGTATGGCAGATTCCGCCGTTGTCTTTACGGGTATATGGCAGGACGTTACTGAGCTTAAAGAGGCGGACGCGCGCTTGCGCGAGGTGACAGAAAACGTGCCCGTGGCGATTTTTCAATACTCCGTCGATCAGGACAATAGGTTTGTTATCCCCTTCATGAGTCACGCCATTCGTTCCATTTGTGGAGCCAGTGCAGAGGACCTTATGCGGGATACCAGTCGCTTGCTGGGCTGTGTTCATCCGGAGGATCGTGAGCGCTTTACTGCGGCACTTGGGCGACCGCATGCGAAAGCCGAGGCCAAGAGCATCGACTTCAGGATGCTGCACCAGACCACAGGACAAACCGTGTGGGTGCATGGCGAAGCCCATCCGCGTCAGCTACCAAATGGGCTCTGGGTTTGGAATGGCTATTTCACGGATGTCACCGAAGCGCAGAAAATTGCCGTGGAACTGCAGCGTGCAAAAGACCAGGCTGTCGCCGCGAACAGCGCCAAATCTGACTTTCTGGCGAATATGAGTCACGAAATTCGTACGCCTATGAACGGGGTGCTGGGCATGGCCGACCTGTTGCTGGACACCACTTTGGATGCCGAGCAAAGTGAGTACGTTGGCATTGTGAAGAGTTCTGCCGATGCACTTTTGCGCGTGATTAACGACATATTGGACTTCTCCAAGATCGAAGCCGGCAAATTACTGATTGAGAAGATTCCTTTTCACCTGCCGCAGACCATGGATGAAACCATGAAGACGGTGTCCATGCGGGCCCGCGACAAGGGGCTGGAATTGCTCTGTGATATTGCTCCGGATGTGCCTGTGGCCATCGTGGGCGACCCCGGGCGTTTGCGCCAGATCCTGGTCAATTTGGTGGGCAATGCCATCAAGTTCACGAGTCAGGGAGCGATTGTTGTACGGGGCGGGTTTGAGAGTCAGGACACGGACGGACTGATGCTTCATTTTTCAGTCAGTGACTCGGGCATTGGCATTGCAGCCGAAAAGCTCGGCAGTATTTTTGAAGCTTTTTCTCAGGAAGACAGCTCCACGACACGCCGATTTGGTGGCACTGGGCTGGGCTTGACGATCTGCGCCCGATTGGTCGAGGCTTTGGGCGGAAAAATCTGGGTCGAGAGTGAAATTGGCCGCGGCAGTGTTTTCCATTTCACGATGCGCGTGGGGGTTGATCGCAACAATGCCAAACTCGAAGTGCCCGAATATTCCTTCAAGGGACTGCGTATGTTGGTGGTCGATGATCTGGATGTGAACCGGGCTATCGTCACGCGCAGTTTGGAATCCGAAGGCGTTGCCGTGCATGCGGTTTCGTCCGGTGCGCTGGCCTTGCAATGGCTGGAAGACAAAGGGGTTGCAGGCAAGCCCTGCGACCTCGTTGTGCTGGACGCGCTTATGCCGGATATGGATGGGTTTGAACTCGCCCAGCGTATTCTTGGCTTGCCTCACTGTGGCGGCGTTCCGTTGGTGATGCTATCGAGTTCCGGAGCGCGCAGTGACGCACAACGCTCGCGCGAAGCGGGGATCACCGCATATCTTGCCAAACCCGTTTCCCGTGTTGAGTTGCACCAGGTACTAGCGCGCGTGCTGCACCTTAATCTGGATGTGCCGCCCAGTTTTGCAGAGGTTGGCGTGTCGCAGGACGCTCCACGCACATTGGACCTGCTTTTGGTGGAAGACAATGCGATCAATCAAAAACTGGCAATCGCATTGCTGGAGCGCTGGGGCCACCGGGTGACCGTTGCAGAAAATGGCCAAGTGGCCCTTGATTGGGTTTCCAAACACACTTTTGACGTCATTCTGATGGACATGATGATGCCGGTTATGGATGGTTTGGAGGCAACCCGCCACATACGCGCCAAAGAGACGGCGGGTTCCAGAATCCCTATTGTTGCCATGACGGCCAATGCCATGGAATCGGATCGAGAGCGCTGCCTGGAAGCGGGCATGGATGACTACATTTCCAAACCAATCAAAGCACAGGAATTGCTGGCGCTGCTGCAAAACGTGGGTCGCGGTGGTATGCCGCCTGTTGTGTCCGCTGCATTGGACGCGACTCCGGAACCGATCGCAGACAACCAGGTTCTTCAGGATTTCGCTTTCGATTACGCTGCCGGGCTGAAAGCCATGGATCAGGAAATATTGGAAATTATTGGCCAAGCATTCCTGGACCAGTGGCCTGACGATATTGAAAAGGTTTTCAAAAGCATAGCGAAGGGAGATCAAATGCCAACGCTGCATACTGCGCACGCACTCAAGGCCACCATGGCCATGTTTGGCGCCGAACCGGCCAGTCAGCTGGCTGCACGGATCGAAACATTGGCGGGCCTGGGCGATTTGCCTGCCATTGAACGCTTATTGCCATCCTTCACGACCGAGGTGGACCATCTGAGATTGGCGCTGGAGCGTGCGTTGCCTGGTTGAGTGGGGCTAAATTTTCGGCAGATTCAGACTAAGATAGGTCTCCAAAATAAGGGCTGGAAACTGTGCCGCAACAGGTTTTAATTGTCGACGACACCGAAATCAATCTGATTCTTTTCGGTGCATTGGTCAAAAAATTAGAGGATTGCCAAGCGCACGTCTTTTCCAAACCACGTGAAGCGTTGGAGTGGGTCACTGAAAATGTGCCCGATCTGGTTATCGTTGACTACATGATGCCGGAGCTGGATGGTCTCGAATTCATTCGCCTCGTGCGCGAACTGCCCGGACGCAAACTGGTTCCCATTTTGATGATAACGGCCAATGACCAGAAGCAGATTCGGTATCGAGCGCTTGATCTGGGTGCCAATGATTTTCTGACCAAGCCCATCGACAAGATTGAGTTCCTGGCACGCACGCGCAACATGCTGAGCCTGAATCAGGCGCGTAAACACATGGCGGATCACGCTTCCTGGCTGTCTGGCGAGGTGCGCAAGGCAACCCGAGAAATCGTGAGTCGTGAAAGAGAAACCGTATTCAGGTTGTCCAGGGCCGCAGAGTACAGGGACCCGGAAACTGGGGCACACATTTTAAGAATGGCCCACTACTCCATGTTGATTGCTCGTGAGTTGGGACTTTCTGAGGAAGATCAGCAGTTGTTATTGGAAGCCGCACCGTTGCACGACATTGGCAAAGTGGGCATTGCCGACAAAGTATTGCTGAAACCCGGGCGGTTGACGCCAGAAGAGTTTGAGGTGATGAAGCAGCACGCCATGTTCGGCTATGAATTACTGCGTGGAAGCTCGTCCAAGTTGTTGCAAGCGGGTGCGGAAATTGCCAAGGGACATCACGAGAAATTTGATGGAACGGGTTACCCCGACGGGATCAAGGGCGAAGATATTCCCATCTTCAGTCGCATCGTCGCGGTGGCCGACGTCTTTGATGCGCTGACTTCCGAGCGCCCCTACAAGAAAGCCTGGGAAGTTGAGGAGGCGGTGGATTTTCTCAACAATGGCGCTGGAACGCATTTTGATCCAGCATGTGTCAAAGCATTTTTGAATGCCTGGGATGATGTTGATCGCGTGCGGTGCCAGTATCAGGAAGACCAGCACATTGGTACGGATCTATAGCGCATTAGGTACCTGCGTGACGGAAAGTTGCTCCTATAGAAGTAAGGCTATCGGTTGGTCTTGATCTGAATCAAGACAGAATATTCAATATTGGGCACACTCCAGGCTATGTCCATAGCCCCGTCGGAAACCGCTGCCCACAATCCAGTGACGCCCGTCCGTTCGGGGGTGCAAACATCCAGTCCTTTGCAACCCCTGCCTCCACACAGCCAGGAGACGCTGAAGCTATTGGACGACGCACAGGAGTGGTCTGCTTTCAGTCGACCATCCAGCCAGTCGAGCGACTGCTGGGAGTCCAATATTGTGATTGAAGGCATGCATTGTGCGGCATGCAGTTACACCGTCGAGGAGGCGATTGCCGCCGTGCCGGGCGTGTTGGACGTTCGTGTCAGTGCCGGTAGTCAACGTGCCAAAGTGGTTTGGAATGCAGCCAGGGTGCAACCCTCGGCATGGATGCAGGCGATTCAATCCCGTGGCTACCGCGCTGTACCTGCCAATGACGTATTTGCTAGCGATCGTCGCCGAATCGAGACGCGCAAGGCGCTATGGCGACTGATGGTCGCAGGTCTATGCATGATGCAAGTCATGATGTACGCCTATCCGGCGTACACCGCACATCCAGGTGATTTATCCTCTGAAATGGAGCAGTTGCTGCGCTGGGCGTCCTGGGTCCTTTCGTTGCCAGTGATGCTGTTTTCCTGCCGGCCTTTTTTCAGCAACGCATGGCGCGATCTGCGGCATGGCAGCGTCAGTATGGACTTGCCGGTTGCCATCGGCATTGCGATTACCTTTGGCATTAGTAGTGTCGGAACCTTTGAGCCGGGTGGAGCCTTTGGTCGGGAAGTGTATTTCGACTCACTCACCATGTTTGTGTTCTTTCTGCTGACAGGGCGATGGCTTGAACTGCGGTTACGGGACCGCACGGCAGGTTCACTCGAAGCACTCATGAACCGTCTGCCAGAAAGCACGGAACGTTTTACCCCGCAAGGATCTTTTCAACGGGTTGCAATCCGCAGGCTTCAAGTGGGCGATTTGGTGCGTGTTCATCCGGGTGAGGCGTTCGCAGCGGATGGTGTCGTGGAGTTGGGTGAAACCCTGGTGGACGAGGCCCTGCTGACAGGTGAGTCCCATGCGCTGTATCGCGGGCCTGGCGACAGCGTGGTTGCAGGAAGTCATAACTTGGGTTCCAGCGTTCAGGTGAGATTGCAGGCGGTGGGAGACCAGACGCGCTTTGCCCAGATCGTCGCGTTGATGCAAAGCGCCTCAACCACAAAGCCCATTACGGCCGCGTTGGCAGACCGGTTGGCAAAGCCATTTCTGGTGGGTGTTCTGTTGGCTGCCGCACTGTCGTGCCTGTGGTGGTGGCAAACCGACCCGGAACGCGCACTGATGGTGGCAGTCGCCGTGTTGGTCGTAACCTGCCCTTGTGCGTTGTCTTTGGCCACGCCGGCCGCCATGCTGGCCGCGGCCGGAAACATGGCGCGTAGTGGCGTGCTGGTACGTAATCTGCGTGCGTTGGAGGCTCTTTCCCAAGTCGACGTCGTTGTCTTTGACAAGACCGGGACGCTGACGGAGGAGGGCATGGCGATTGGCCGGGTCGAAGCTCGCTCCGGCGTTGCGATATCGCAGGTGGTGCAGATGGCAGCCGCTCTGGCCTCGCATTCGTTGCATCCGGTATCCAGGGCGTTGTGCACGGCGGCTCGGTTGCCGGCTTACCAAGCAGCCCTATGGGTTAGCGATTCCGTGCGCGAACAGGTAGGTCATGGGCTTGAGGCAGAGGCCCACCAGCATGGTCTCAGTTCGCATTTGCGCCTTGGTTCTATTGCCTTTTGCGGCCTTGATTTTGTGCCAGACAGTGACTTGCGAGTGCACTTGTCGGATGCGCACGGGTGGCTGGCAAGTTTTGAAATGCGTGAGCAGTTGAGACCGGATGCGATGCAGGCCGTGGCTGACCTGAAACGCGCGGGAATACAGGTGCAATTGTTATCCGGCGACCGCCCGAAGTCGGTTCAACGCATCGCACAGACCATCGGTATCGAACTTGCGCGTGGGGCTTGTTCTCCATCGGATAAATTGGCAGCGCTACGCGATCTGCAGGCAAAAGGTCATAAGGTACTTATGGTCGGAGATGGTTTAAACGACGGGCCGGTATTGGCCGGTGCGCAGGTGTCGATTGCTTTTGGACAAGCCGTGCCCCTGGCGCAAGCACAGTCTGATTTTGTGGTTATGGGTGAACGGTTGGGGTCTGTTGTGCATGCGGTTCAGCTGGCACGCAAGACCATGTCCGTGGTGCACCAGAACCTTTGGTGGGCTCTGCTGTATAACGCCGCCTGTGTGCCACTTGCGGTGGCCGGGCTGCTTCCCGCTTGGTTGGCTGGGCTAGGCATGGCTAGCAGTTCCTTGGTGGTCATTATTAATGCACTGCGTCTGAATCGATAGATGCAGAGGCGTAAAGGAAACATATGGACATCCTCTATTTATTGATTCCACTTTCGGTGGTGTTGGTATTTTTTATTCTTGGTGGGCTGTGGTGGGCCATCGATCGTGGGCAGTTCGAGGACATTGAGCGGGAAGGCGAGCGCATTTTGAAAGATTCGTGAAAGACTCACGCGGAGTTCGGGGGTATTCTTAACAAATCTTCACTTTTCTTGTCGAGGTTTTGATTTTGGTCAACCTCGTTTCGCGGCAGTCACAAGAAACTTGAAACAGGTTAAACAATGAAGAGGTAACTATGGCATTTGCAAATCAGAAAGCCGAGCTGTACAACGATACGGTTGTACGGCAATTCGCCGTGATGACGGTAGTTTGGGGGGTAGTGGGCATGCTTGTGGGCGTGATCATTGCTGCCCAATTGGCATGGCCCGAGCTCAATCTCGGGATCCCATGGCTCACCTATGGTCGCCTACGGCCGCTGCATACCAACGCGGTGATTTTTGCGTTTGGTGGGTGCGGACTTTTCGCCACCTGTTATTACGTGGTGCAGCGGACTTGCCAGGTTCGCATCTTCAGTGACAAACTGGCTGCCTTTACCTTTTGGGGCTGGCAACTGGTCATTTTGCTGGCGGCTATTTCTCTGCCGCTGGGTTACACCGCTGGCAAGGAATACGCCGAGTTGGAATGGCCGATTGACATCTTGATCACCGTGGTCTGGGTATCGTTTGCAGTAGTGTTCTTCGGCACGGTGGGTACCCGTAAGGTTCGTCACATTTATGTGGCTAACTGGTTTTACGGTGCCTTCATCATAGCTGTGGCAATTTTGCATCTGGTCAATAGTGCAGAAATCCCGGTTGGCCCGATGAAGTCTTATTCGGCCTACGCTGGCGTTCAGGATGCCATGGTGCAGTGGTGGTACGGTCATAATGCCGTGGGATTCTTCCTGACAGCGGGCTTCCTTGGAATGATGTACTACTTCATTCCCAAGCAGGCTGGCCGTCCGGTTTACAGCTATCGCCTGTCCATCGTCCACTTCTGGGCTTTGATCTTCACGTACATGTGGGCGGGTCCTCACCACCTGCACTACACCGCGTTGCCTGACTGGACGCAGTCCGTCGGTATGGTGTTTTCTCTTATTCTGTTGGCTCCAAGCTGGGGCGGCATGATTAACGGCGTGATGACACTGTCCGGAGCTTGGCATAAGCTGCGCGATGACCCGATCCTGCGTTTCCTGATCGTCTCCTTGTCGTTCTATGGCATGTCGACCTTCGAAGGTCCGATGATGTCCATCAAGACCGTGAACGCCTTGAGCCATTACACCGATTGGACCGTGGGCCACGTGCACTCCGGCGCGTTGGGCTGGGTCGGTCTGGTGACCATGGGTTCCATGTACTACCTGATCCCCAAGCTGTTTGGTCAAAAACAGATGTACTCCCTCAAGGCCGTTGAGATTCATTTTTGGACTGCCACCATCGGTATTGTGATTTACATCGCGGCCATGTGGATTGCCGGCGTGATGCAGGGTCTGATGTGGCGTGCCATCAACCCCGATGGCACCCTGACCTACACCTTTGTGGAAAGCGTCAAGGCAACTTATCCCTTCTATGTGCTGCGTCTGCTGGGTGGTTTGCTTTACCTCACCGGCATGCTGATCATGTTGTGGAATACCCTGAAGACTGCTACTGGCGGCCGTGCTGTGAATGTTGCAGTACCCACTGCAGTTGCCCACGCTTGAGAAGGAAACATAAATAATGTCAAACAACCATTCCAGCTTGTCTCACGAAGCGATTGAGACAAACAATTTCTTGATGATCGTTTTGATTCTTATCGTTCTGCTGTTTGGCGGATTGGTAGAAATCGTTCCACTGTTCTTTCAGAAGTCCACTACCGAGCCCATCAAGGGTATCCAGCCTTACACGGCTCTACAACTGGCAGGACGTGACATTTTCACCCGTGAAGGTTGTTATAACTGCCACTCACAGATGATTCGTCCGTTCCGCGCGGAAACCCTGCGTTACGGTCACTACTCGGTGGCTGGCGAGTCGGTGTATGACCATCCTTTTCAATGGGGTAGCAAACGAACGGGTCCGGACCTGGCTCGCGTAGGTGCAAAGTACAGCGATGAATGGCATCGCATTCATTTAACCAATCCCCGCGATGTGGTCCCTGAGTCCAACATGCCTGCCTACCCATGGCTGTCCAAGAACATGGTCGATGCGGAAGTCATGCCCGCACACATGAGTGGGCTGCGCAAGGTCGGAGTGCCTTACACCGACGAGCAAATCGCCAAGTCAGTAGAAGAAGTCAAAGGCAAGACTGAACTCGAAGCCGTGATTGCCTACCTGCAAGTGCTGGGCCTGGCACTGAAGTAACCCATCGGAGACCCAAATGGCATTCGATATCAACACTTTGCGCGGCATCGTTACGCTGGTCAGCTTCGCCGCTTTTATAGGAATTGTTTGGTGGGCTTGGTCAAAACGGCGCTCCAACGACTTTTCTGAAGCCGCCAATTTGCCCTTTCAGCAAGACTGAACTACCCAATAGGATTCAACATGAGTGACTTTACAAGCAATTTCTGGTCAGTCTATGTCACTGGCATTACCGTTATTTCCATCGCAGCGTGTGCATTACTGCTGTGGTTTAGCGGCAAAGCCAGGGCTATGACGGCCAATGACAACACCACCGGACACGTGTGGGACGGTGACCTGCGTGAAATGAACAATCCCTTGCCGCGTTGGTGGGTGGGGCTGTTCATCATCACCATTTTGTTTGCAGTTGTGTACCTGTACCTTTATCCCGGTTTGGGTTCATCTGCTGGTAGCGCTGGCTGGACATCGCATGGCCAGTACGACGCAGAAGTAGCCAAGGGCGATGCCGAAGTGGCCCCCTTGTATGCCAAGTTTTTAGCCATGAAAGTGGAAGACGTTGCCAAGGACCCACAGGCCCGTGCTATTGGTGAACGTCTGTTCATGAACAACTGCTCGCAGTGCCACGGCTCTGATGCCCACGGTGGG
This sequence comes from uncultured beta proteobacterium, assembly GCA_903870955.1. Taxonomy (GTDB): domain Bacteria; phylum Pseudomonadota; class Gammaproteobacteria; order Burkholderiales; family Burkholderiaceae_C; genus Allorhodoferax. The sequence continues at coordinate 5,025 of CAIQEX010000737.1, read as the reverse complement.
AAGGGTTTCCCCAACCTGACCGATAACGACTGGCTGCACGGTGGCACCCCTGACAAAATCGTGGAAACGATTACCAAGGGTCGCGTGGGCAATATGCCTACTATGGCGGCTGCGGTCGGTACGTCTGATGACGTAAAGAACGTTGCCAACTATGTGCTCAGCCTATCGGGCAGTCCACATGATTCCGTGCGTGCCAATCTGGGCAAGGAGAAGTTTGTCGTTTGTGCGGCCTGCCATGGACCGGACGGCAAGGGCATGCAAGCAGTGGGTTCGGCTAACTTGACCGATAACATCTGGCTGCATGGCTTTGGTGAACAGGCCATCATCAATATGGTCGCCAATGGCAAGGTCAATGTGATGCCGGCACAAGAAGGCAAGTTGACTGCTCCGCAAATCCATGTGCTGGCGTCCTATGTTTGGGGCTTGTCCAATAACGCGGCGGCAAAATAACGGTTTACTGAGTCGTCTCGCTTTCAACCTCTGCACCTTGCCAGGTTTAGACCTGGTGGGGTGTAAAGGTTTTTGTTTTTGGGCTTGGCCCGTGTAAAGGATGATGATGAGTCAAACAAACCAACCCGCAAAAGTTGAAGGTTCTCAACCGTGGTGGAGGTTCGGGCACGTATGGATGGTCGTTGGTGGTCCTGCCATCGTGGTGGTGGCCAGCTTTTTTACGCTGTATCTGGCGATCAGTCGACCCGATCCCGTGATGGACGAAAACTATTATCAGAAGGGCATCGAAATCAACAAGACACTGGGAGGCACACCTTCCAGCGCGGCACCCGCAATGCAGGCCAGGAACCACGCAGCAACCGGTGTCCCAAAGCCGGTTGATGCCCCCTAAACAAAAAGAGGCCTGCTACTAGCAGGCCTCTTTTTTGGGTGACTTTGTGCTTTTACACTGAGGTTTATAAGCCTCTGGTGCGACGCCACTTTAGTTGCAGATTTTGGGATTCACAATGTCCTTGAGCGCTTCCGTATTCAGAATGCGAACATGGCGTTGTTTGACCTCAACAATGCCGTCATCCACGAATTTGGAAAAAGTACGGCTAACCGTTTCCAATTTCAGTCCGAGGTAGCTTCCAATTTCCTCGCGCGTCATGCGCAAAATAAGCTCGTGCTGGGAAAAGCCACGGGCATGTAATCTTTGGACCAGGTTGAGTAAAAACGCTGCCAGACGTTCCTCTGCCCGCATGCTTCCGAGCAGCAACATGACACCGTTTTCACGAACAATTTCACGGCTCATAATTTTGTGAACGTGGCGCTGCAAGGCATTCACCTCGCGTGACAACTCTTCGATACGATCGAACGGCATGACGCAAACTTCGGCGTCTTCCAATGCCACCGCGTCGCAGGTGTGGTGCTCGTTGACGATGCCGTCCAAGCCCACAATTTCTCCAGCCATCTGGAACCCGGTGACTTGATCGCGCCCATCTTCTGAGGCCACACAAGTTTTGAAAAATCCAGTGCGAATGGCATACAGACTGGTAAATTTTTCGCCATTTCGAAACAGCGTTGAACCACGCTTGATTTTGCGTCGGTTGGCTACAACTTCGTCGATGCGCTCAAGCTCCGGCGGCGTCAAGCCCAAAGGCATGCATAACTCACGCAAATTACAGTTGGAGCAGGCAACTTTAATGCTGTGTGAATTCATTTCTATCACATTCGATGCCGCCCTAATGGGGATCGAAGCATGTGACTCATCGGAGTGTGTTGCCTTCATATTTTTTCCAGCAATGTGTTTGCATGATACAGGTCAATTATGAACCTAAATAGATGAGAAAAGTGATCGCTTTGTTCGCTTGATTCAGATCAAACCCAAACAAAAAGTATTAGGGCATATTAAAACAGAATGCTTTGGAGTATCTATGAACGCTTCGGTGTGCCCTGTATCTGACGATTTGTTGCGCCAGTACGATGTGTCTGGACCACGATACACCTCCTACCCTACAGCCGACCGGTTTGTGGAGGCCTTTGTCGCGGCCGACTACGTGCAAGCACTCACCCAGCGTCGGAGTGGCCCCGCCGCCTTGGCTTTGCCGTTGTCGCTGTATGTTCATATCCCGTTTTGTGAGGCGCTTTGTTATTACTGTGCCTGCAACAAAATCATTACCAAACACCACGACAAAGCCCAGGAATATTTGCGCTACCTGACGCGCGAGGTCGAGTTACACACCGCGTTGATTGGCACCGGCCAGTCTGTTAGCCAATTGCATCTGGGTGGGGGCAGTCCGACGTTTTTGACGGACGCTGAATTGCTCAGTCTGATGACCATGCTCAAGCGCAGCTTCAACTTTGTGCCTGGTGGCGAATACTCGATAGAGATTGACCCGCGGACCATTGACGAAAAGCGCTTGGACACTTTGGCGGCATTGGGCTTCAATCGGCTTAGCTTTGGCGTACAGGATTTCGACCCGGCAGTCCAAAAAGCCGTGCATCGCGTGCAACCCGCCGAGAGGGTGTTCTCCCTCGTCGCAGCAGCTCGGACGCGTGGATTCGAGTCGATCAACATTGACCTGATTTACGGTCTTCCCCAGCAGACTCCGGAATCGTTTGACCGCACGCTGGAACAAGTTGTGGACCTCAAGCCGGACCGAATCGCCTTGTATGCCTATGCCCATTTGCCTGAGCGATTCAAGCCCCAGCGCCGGATCAATGCGATCGAACTGCCCAGCGGCGGAGCCAAGATATCCATGCTTTCCCACTCGCTGTCTGCGTTTCTGGGCGCAGGTTATGTCTATGTGGGCATGGACCACTTTGCCTTGCCAAATGACGCATTGGCCGTGGCTAAACGCCAAGGTCGTTTGCATCGAAATTTTCAGGGCTACAGCACGCAACCGGATTGCGACCTCATTGCGCTAGGCGTATCCAGCATCGGCCGGATTGGCGCGACCTATAGCCAGAACGCCAAGACGTTGGAAGACTATTACGATGCCTTGGACCAAGGAAACTTCCCCGTGGTACGGGGCTTGGCACTGACGCGTGACGATTTGGTGCGACGTGCTGTCATCATGGCGATCATGTGCCAGGGCAACGTCGTGTTTGAATCCATTGAACTCGGCTATCTGCTTGAATTCCGCAGTTATTTTGCCAAGGAAATGGAAGCCATTGAAGCCCTGATCGACCAAGGGATGGTGACCATGGACGACTCGGGTCTGCAAGTTACGGACCGGGGTTGGTTCTTTGTTCGGGCGGTCGCTATGGTGTTTGATCGCAATTTGCAAACAGACCGCACCCGAGCCAAGTTCTCAAAGATCATTTAGCATCCACGGATGCAATTTTCTTTGGCTGCCACGGCGCTGTTGATGGGGCTCGTGGGTGGGCCCCACTGTGTAGCCATGTGCGGTGCCGCGTGCGCGGGAATAGGGCAGGCGGCCGGACACCGAAAAGCACCTGCCATTTTGAGTTTCCAATTGGGGCGTGTCATCGGTTATTCCGCCTTGGGTGCCTTGGCTGCCGCTTCCATGCAAGGGTTGGGCTGGTTGACGATTCAGTCTGCCGCACTTCGCCCAGTTTGGACCATGTTGCATGTCGCCGCGCTGTTGCTGGGTTTGGTTTTGTTGCTGCGTGCGCAGCAACCGATTTGGCTTGAAGTGGCAGGTCGCCGTATCTGGGCCCGCGCAAAGGCTTTTGGTATTGGTTCCGGAAGTGCTCCGGTTGTCCTCGGAGTCTTATGGGCCCTCCTACCGTGTGGTTTACTCTATTCGGCGTTGCTGGTCGCGGCCATTGCTGGCAAACCCTGGGAAGGTGCGGCGGTAATGGCGTTGTTCGCTCTGGGTACGGCGGTCACGATGGGTGCGGCGCCCTGGCTTTGGCTCAAGTTGCGGGGCAATGGCGTAACCACTGGCGGTAGCGGCGCGTGGGGTGTAAGGCTTGCGGGCTTGGCATTGGCGCTTAGCTCGGCGTGGGCCCTGTGGATGGGCTTGGCGCAAAATGCTGCCCCATGGTGCGCAGCACCGTAAGTGAACTCAACTGAAAGTAATGTATCCCGGTGCAAGTATTGAAACCTGCCTTCTCGCCGCATCGTTTGAGCGTCGCCCCTATGTTGGACTGGTCAGACAGGCATTGCCGCTATCTGCACCGCCTGTTGACCCGTAACGCGCGTCTGTACACCGAAATGGTGACCACCGGGGCCCTGCTGCATGGAGATGTGCCACGCCATTTGCGTTTTAACCCGCAAGAGCATGCGGTCGCCCTGCAGCTTGGCGGTAGCGACCCTGCTGAACTTGCACTCTGCGCAAAGCTGGGACAAAACTGGGGCTATGACGAAATCAACCTGAATTGCGGGTGTCCGTCTGAACGGGTGCAACGGGGTGCTTTTGGGGCCTGTCTGATGAACGAGGCCCCATTGGTTGCAGATTGCGTCAAAGCCATGTGTGACGTGGCGGATGTCCCCATTACTGTGAAACACCGGATCGGTATTGATCAATCCGAAAGCTATGCCTTTGTGCGCGACTTTGTCGGCGCCTTGTCGGAAGCTGGCTGCGGCGTCTTCGTGGTGCATGCGCGCAATGCCTGGCTTAAAGGCCTATCGCCCAAAGAAAACCGCGAAGTACCTCCCTTGCGTTATGACGTCGTACACCAATTGAAAAAGGACTTTCCAAAGCTGACGTTTTCTCTTAACGGCGGTATTACCACCCATGCGCAAGTGGCCGAACAGTTGGAGCAAGTGGATGGCGTGATGGTGGGGCGCGAGGCGTATCACAACCCCTGGTGGCTGGCGCAATGGGATGAGGCATTTTTCGGCGCCCCGGCCAGCACACTCACACGCGAAATGGTTGAGGAGCAGATGGTTACCTATATGGAGCGCGAAGCAGCCGAGCATGGTACGTGCTGGTACAGCGTTGCACGCCATATGCTGGGCCTTCGCCACGGTTTGCCCGGCGCGCGCAAATGGCGCCAAGTCTGGAGTGACCATCGCCTAAAGGCTTTACCGGCCCGCGAAGTCTGGAAGATGGCGATTCAAACCGGCAACTACTCGGGTCTATCAGCCAGGTAAGACCTAAGCGGCAGCCTGCAGGCCATTCG
>CAIQEX010000736.1 GCA_903870955.1 uncultured beta proteobacterium | reverse complement strand
CAGGTCTGCACCCAGACCTGTGGCGCGCACGCCCAGGTAGCTATTGGTCGCAGTCTTGATGCTCAGCAGGTTCAAGTTGGTGACCACACCATCAAAGCCCAGGCTGCCGTCGGTGACGCTGTAACTGCCAGTCGTTCCGCCCAAACTACCGCCGACTCCGACGAACACCGTCACGCCGCTCAAGCTCAGCGCCATCGCGCTGTCATTGGCAAAGGTGATGCCGTTATTGATGCCACTTACCTGACCGAGGTCCAGATCAAAGTGGCCCACCGTCACCAAACTGGAAGCGATATTTAATGCAACATTGCCAGTAGCATGGAACTTCAACGCACTACTAATATCAACAAGAGACGGGGACCATCCAGCGCCATTTGTTGCTGTCGTCCAATCAATGCGCTCTCCGCTTGCACCGCTGCTTAGATTCAATTTTATTGAACCGCCAGCAAAAAGGCTCATGCCGGTTGCACCAACAAAAGTAGCGTTCGTAACGGTAACGCTCGCGCCAAAAAAGCTTTGGCTACCCAAGCTCACTCGCGCAACATTTGCCGTGGCGCCAGTGGCACTGAATCCATAAGCACCCGCCGTCAAGATTCCATCACCCGCCGCATTCAACGCGCCGCCAGAACCCAAAAAGAGACTTGCATTCGATAACGAGAAACCTACGACGTTGGCGTTACTCAACGTCCCTAAGGTACCCAAAGCGCTGTTGCCGGTAACAACGCTAGCCGTGGAAGTCGTCCAATTCATATCATCGACGATGGCTATCACAGATCCCGTGCCGATATCAAAACCGGCCGCTCCCCCACGGTCACTGATGGAACCCGTCACAAAACCAAAATCATCAAAAATGTACGAGTCGACGGCGCTTAACGCTCCAGTCAGTTTTTCGATCTCGCTAAAGCTGATCGCGGTAAAACCGCTAACCGTAAATGCGCCGGCATTCTTACCAGACAGATTCCACGTCGTGTGGCTATCAACGTTGATTTCAATTTCGTCGCCCGACGAATTTGACCCAACAATGGACGTGACATCGTCGTACGTGCCGTTGCCGCTATCAGCACCAGTGACGACCACATCTAAAAGATTATTGCCGTTATTGTCGATAATTGAGAATTTGACCGGACCTGTATCTGCCGAAGCGTCTAAGGTCGCACCGGACTTTGTTAGAGCCCCCGCGACAGTTCCGTCCTGGCGAACCAGGAACATATTGCTTCCAAGCAACACCCGTGTTCCCGTATCCAGGGTGTCATGCATGACCGCCAAACTGGAGTCGTGTCCTAACCCCAAGACGTGACCCATTTCGTGTAACAAAACTGTCAACAGGTCCATCCGGCCAAAAGCTCGACTGCCGGCATCGGCGATCAGTTTTTGTTGGGATTGCGCAATTCCGAACTCAGTTGAATCAGCGGGGCTTCCGTCAACGAACCATCCGTGACCGGCGGCGTTGGATGAAAGGGTTATGACGTTTCCATCAGTCTGGCCAAGAACGCCATCCGGCAAATTACCAATTCGGATCTGGATATTTGAAAGCCGCGCAGTGAAAGCACTGTTGCCACCGGCAGTCTGCCAAAGAAGAAGGGCTTGCTGGAATATTGGGGCAAGGGCTTCGCTGGTCAGGTCAGGACCAGCATTTTGTTGACCGGCAACTGCGCCGGAACTACTAACCAAAAACTCAGGTTGACTGAGCACCAAACCAGTGAAAACAGGGGGCGCGCGAGCCTGAACATCGCCCGTGGGAGCAAGATTTTGCGGAGTATCAACGGAAAGAGCCATCCCTGAGTCATTTGTTGACCCATTTTGGATGGCTAACTCATTGATTTGTATAGTATTTTCAGAAACAACAGATGCAGTAACTTGACCGTTCGCGGGTGGTCCACGAGGCTGCTGGGTTTCTGATGGAAGGCTGGCGACCACCTCATCTGCCCCATTGGCAGTCAACGTTTTCGCGTCTGAAGATACTGAAGTAACGGGTTTCACGGCACCAACAGCGGATTGAGCTGCTGTCGATTGCGTATCAGATTCCGTCGAAGTCACAGCGGAAGCAAGATTGACTTCTGACTTGGCAACCTCTGAGGTCACACTGTCATTGGATGTTTTGGTGGTGGCTACCTGCCAACTATCCGACCACTGAACCGTTGGAGTCGAGCTGGCGGAACTCTGGGTCGAATCAGATACACCAGATAGTTGCTCAACACTTAGCTGCTCAACGATGGCCACTACCTGGTTCGACGAATCACTTGGTTGATTGTTTTGAACCAACTGATGAGACAAAGCGACTGCAATCGCATCCGCAGAAAGTAAAACGCGGGGCTCTAATGGTTCAAGACGAAAGGCGCGGGACGCATGCGAACCCGAACCGTTTGGAGATTTGCTATCCAAACGGTCTACAGGTGCAGGTGTCGCGGAGCGACCTTTCAACCAATGAAACAGAGTACCCCCCCATATATATAGTGGTCCGATTACAAATGAGAATTGCACCCATTTGCATGACAAGGTGCGAAGAATACCTTTTCAAAACGCGACATGCAAGCAAATGTAAAAACTTTTTATTGTGATATTGGCAACAATAAAGCGCCCATTTTTGATGCATTGTTGCCATGGAAGTGTCAATATTTCTTAAATTTGGAGACTGTTTTTGGTTGCTATGGCTTGGTTTTCAGGCGACTATTGCTGACACTAAGCCCATAAGTGGACTAAGAATTCGCTCATTTATCCTATAAAAGCTGCTCCACTTTTTACCTAAAGCATGAAATTCAAATACTTTTCAGCTGGAAAATGTGGTCTTTAGTGCACTCAACTCTCTAAGCTTGCAACCCAAAGAAGTCCCAAACGAAAGCTTTTTTTGACTTCACAAATAAGAATGGTTATCATTTAGCCAATCAAATCTGAAGGGTTATCGATGTTCTCAACTCTGCTAATTACCTTTCGCGAAGGCCTCGAAGCCTTCCTGATGGTGGCGATTGCCACCTTGTATTTGCGCAAGACCGAACGCCAAAGCTTGATAAATGCCATACGAGTAGGACTTGTTGTGGCCGTAGGTCTATCACTTGCACTGGGTCTTGCATTGGCAAAAATGGGCGAAACATCCCCTGCTTGGGAGGGCGCATTGGCCTTGATTGCGGCGCTGGCGGTGGTCTGGTGTGTGGTTCACATGCTCAAAGCGGGCAAACAGATGGGGGGAGAAATTGCCACTGGAATTGGTAAAGCGTCCGTATTGGACGGTTCCCGCGCTTGGTGGGCTGTTTTCGGCTTCACACTTTTGATGGTTGGACGTGAAGGAGTTGAGTCGGCCACCATGTTGGCGTCACTGGCCAGCGGATCGGAAATGCGTGCGCTGTTTATTGGTGGCGTTATCGGCACATGCACCGCCGCGGCCGTCGCGATGCTTTGGGTACGCTATGGAAAGCAAGTCAATTTGACGCGCTTCTTTAATGTCACCGCTGTCTTCATGTTGGCCTTTGCCAGCCTCCTGTTACTCAAGAGTGTGTTCGAATTTTCTGAAGTTAACCTGATTCCTGGCGTAGACAACACCTATTGGCATGACCTGCTTGAACCCATAATTGACGGTGATTTTGCGCAGCTAATTTCACTGTTGCTGGTTCTTGCCCCAACTCTTTGGCTGATCTCGGCACACTTCCTGGACCAAAAACGAGGCCTGCGAGCTGTCCAATAATTCACCTGGCGAGACGTCCTCACCGGACCAACGATAGAAACTGGTTCCAACATGGGTGCGTTTTGAGCTGAAGAAAGAAGCGGGAGCTTTACCAAACTTCAACACTTCAGAGCTTGAAAACGGGCATTGAGTCGGCATTATGTGGATGTTCAGTTATCAAATTAAGGCTCCACCGATGCGTTACACGTCATTCCTTCACTCCGCTTTGCGCTGGCTCGTACTGGCAGTGGTACTTCAGGCAGGCATGGCGATGGCCCAGCAGGAACCCAGCATGAACCAGATTTATGCCACCGCGCAAGCGGGAAAGCTGGACCAGGCACAGGTTATGGTGCAACAAGTTCTGGTGGCACACCCCAAAAGCGCCAAGGCCTATTTTGTACAAAGTGAGCTGTATGCCCGCCAGGGTAATCTGACCAAAGCGCGCGAAGCGCTGAGCACGGCTCAGGGCTTGTCACCGGGATTGCCATTCGCCAAACCTGAGGCGGTACAAGCAT
>CAIQEX010000735.1 GCA_903870955.1 uncultured beta proteobacterium | reverse complement strand
CAAAAATATGAAAATTCTGCTGGTTGAAGACCATCCTATTTTCCGCTTTGGCGTGCGCCGTCTGCTTGAAAAACAGTGGCAGGATGTGCACATCCATGAAGCGCAAACACTGCAATCCGCACTCGATGCCATCTCGCGTTCAGCGTGGGACCTTGCCATTGTTGACCTGAAGTTGCCGGATTCGGTGGGCATTGAGGCGATTGCCCAATTGCGCCGTGCGGCCCGCGATTTGCGTCTGCTGGTGCTAAGCCTGCACGAAGAATCCACATACGCCAGACAAGCGCTTCTGCAGGGCGCGCAGGGCTACATCACCAAGGACCATGCACCCGAGAATCTGATCACCGCCATAGAACAAATATTGGCGGGTGGGAACTATATATCCAACGAATGGGCAAAAACTCTGGCGCTGGGAGCGCTGAACCGGGATGTGCGACCGGCTCTGGAAAAGTTGGGTCCGCAGGAATACCGCATCATGCTGCAGATCATCGCGGGCGCAAGGGTTTCAGAAATTGCGACACGCATGAACCTGTCGCCCAAAACGGTGAGCACCTATCGAACACGGATATTTGAAAAGCTGAGCGTCACCAGCAATGTTGAGCTTGCCATGTATTGCCAGCACCACCACATAGAGGCCGAGGTCGAGTAGGACATGTCCTACAGCAGATCAGGACGCATCTTACTGGTGTTAGAGGGTATTGCGACTAGCGTCCAATCCGCGAGACAAGCATGCTCAGCACATGACCTACCAATCTTCAGAATCCAACGATCCAGCGGAAGGGTCGACCAACGACTCGTCCAAAGGGACTCCTAGAGCGCAGGCAAAAATTGCCAATAACGAGGAAATCACGCAACTTATTGGCTCCGTGGAGTTCGGCGACTGGCTCATCGGCGAACGCACCGAAAACGACGGTGAATCGACGTTCGAAAATGCCGAAGCTATCGGGCAGGCGCTGACAAGAGCGCAGACATTGAAAATTGCGGAAACCGCTTTGTTTGAGTTTTTGACGCAGCAGCAAGCGATGCTCGACAAGGCACAAAAAGCACGCTTAGCGCATTAGCCAAGGCACCGTGGTGCTTCGGCGTTCATCCAAACCACGGGGCTGATAAGGCTGGCGACTAGGCCGGTTTTTGTTCCCGTTCCTGTTCTCTTTCTTGTGCCGCCAGTTCGGCCATTTCGGCCTCTGTGAATACGCGTGAGCGGGTATGAAATGCCTTGCCTTCGGGGCCTTCAAGCGAGAAGGTGCCGCCGTGCCCCTCAATCACGTCGATGATGAGTTGCGTATGACGCCAGTATTCATATTGCGCCTTGCCGATATAGAACGGGCTGCCACCCACATCACCTAAATAGACATCGCCTGCACCCATGGTAATTTCACCGGGCAAATAGCAATTGGCAGCGCTGTTGTCGCAGCAGCCGCCGGACTGGTGGAACATTAAATCCGGGCCATATTTGGTTTTGAGAAAGGCCACCAATTCAATTGCGGCGGGTGTGGCGACTACTTTTTCGACCATGCTTGTCTCCTGGTTGTGCTCGTTGTTTCTGACGGTGCACCTTTGGCACTCGCCACGTCGCAACTAGGTGAGGCAGCCGCCTCATGGTGGAGTACCACAAATCGGCACCTACCTCACCCAGTCGCAACGCAGGTTTGTTGACTTGCCAGCAAACGAAACCCGTCGCGCTGGTGAAGTGCCTACGATTGCGGTTTTCCAGTTCATACACAAAATAGCGCAGCAGGCGGGCGGGGCAGTCACCGATTTCTGGTACTCCAGTATGAGGTGATTGCCCTGTCCGCCTGCTGTGCGGAGCCACGTCAAACGACGTGACTCCACAGGGCTTTAGAAGAAGCCGAGCTTCGACTCGCTGTAGCTTACCAACAGGTTCTTGGTTTGCTGGTAGTGGTCGAGCATGACCTTGTGGGTTTCGCGGCCAATGCCGGATTCCTTGTAGCCACCGAAGGCCGCGTGTGCGGGGTAGGCGTGGTAGCAGTTGGTCCAGACGCGTCCGGCCTTGATGGCGCGGCCCATGCGGTAGGCCACGTTGCCATTGCGACTCCAGACACCGGCACCCAGACCGTACAGCGTGTCGTTGGCAATGGCCAGGGCTTCGGCTTCGTCTTTGAAGGTGGTCACGGCCAGCACGGGTCCAAAAATTTCTTCCTGGAAAATGCGCATTTTGTTGTGGCCCTTGAACAGCGTGGGCTGCACGTAGTAGCCGCCTTCCAGGTCACCGCCCAGATGGGCTTGTGCGCCACCGGCGAGCACTTCTGCACCTTCTTGCTTGCCCAGATCGAGGTAAGACAAGATCTTGGTCAGCTGCT
>CAIQEX010000734.1 GCA_903870955.1 uncultured beta proteobacterium | reverse complement strand
CGACTTGCAGGCTGTTGAAACCGCCCCACGAAATCCCCATCATGCCCACGTTGCCGGTGCACCAGGGTTGCTCGCGCAACCAGGCGATCACCGCGCAGGCATCATCCAGTTCCACTTGCGTGTATTCGTCCAGCATGACGCCGTCGGATTCGCCGCTGCCACGCATGTCCACCCGCACACAGGCATAGCCGTGACCGGCGATATAGGGGTGCGTCAGCGCGTCACGGACGTGCGTGCCATCACGCTTGCGGTAGGGCAGGTACTCGAGAATCGCCGGCACCGGATTTTTGGCCGCGTCCTTGGGTAGCCAGATGCGCGCCGCCAGTTGGGTGCCATCGGGCAGGGTGATGAAGGTGTTGGAAATTTCCTTCACCGTGCGGGGGAACGATTTAACGGTCTTCATCAGGCGGCTCCCGTGGACTTAGACCTGGTGCGGCGTGTGGGTCATGTCCAGGTGCAGCGCGTTGCCCACGTACGGGTGAGCCAACGCCACCTCTTCGTTCAATTCCACACCCAGGCCTGGCTCGGTGGGCGGAATGATGTAACCGCGTTCCCATTGAATCGGTTTTTCCAGCAATTCCGAATAGAAGCCCGAGCCGTCGTAAATGGTTTCCAGAATCAGGAAATTCGGCGTGCTGGTGGAGACCTGAATGGCCGCCGCCCAGGTGATCGGACCACAGTAAATGTGCGGAGCGATCTGCGCATGACAGGCCTCGGCCATGGAGGCAATCTTTTTGGCTTCGGTGATGCCGCCGACCCGGGAAAGGTTCATCTGCAGAATGCTGGCCGCGCCTTCTTCCAGCACGCGCTGGAACTCCCATTTGGTCGTGAGGCGCTCACCGGCCGCAATCGGAATCGTCGTGGAGCGAGCCACCTTGGCCATTTCCTTCTGGTTGTCCGGGGGAATAGGCTCTTCAAACCACAACGGGTCGTACTTCTCGAGTCGCCTGGCCAGCCGGATGGCACCTGAGGCAGTCATCTGGCCGTGGGTGCCGAAGAGCAAATCGGCCTTGTTGCCCACGGCTTCACGCAGCAGTTTGCAAAAGCGCTCCGAGCGGTCCAGATCCTCCAGCGACAACTGGTGTCCGTCGTACACGGTGTAGGCCCCGGCCGGGTCAAACTTGACCGCATTGAAGCCCATCTCCACATACTCGGCAGCGCGCACGGCGGCCAGTTCCGGGTCGGCGTAAACGTTGGTCTGGTCGCCGGGCTTGGGGTAGATGTAGGTATAGCTGCGCAGCTTTTCATGCACCTGTCCGCCGAGCAATTTGTAAACCGGAACATTGAGTTCCTTGCCCTTGATGTCCCAGCAGGCCATGTCAATGGCACTCAGAATGCCCATCATGGATGTGTCGGGGCGCTGGATGAAGCCGCCGCCATAGACACTGCGCCATATCTTCTCGGTGTTAAACGGGTCCTGTCCCACCACATAGCGCTCGACCACATCGCGCGCCATTTTTTCAACGACATGCGGGTGGTAGGGCAGGTTGTAAATCTCGCCCACGCCCTCCACACCGGTATCGGTGATGAGCTTGATGAACACGTAATAGCGTCCGCCAAAGCCAGGGGGTGGATTGCCCACGGTGAAGGTTTTGATGTCTTTGATTTTCATGCTTGTCTCCTACAAACCGTTGACGATCTTGTATTCGAGGAAATCCTGAAGCCCGAATCGACCCCACTCGCGCCCATTGCCCGACTGCTTGTAACCGCCAAAGGGATTGCAGTATTCGTTGCCGGAGGCGTTGACCGAGACATTGCCGGCACGCAGGCGCTTGGCTACGCGGCGTGCTTTTTCCCGGTCGTTGGTGCTCAGGTACGCGGCCAGGCCGAAGGGCGTGTCGTTGGCAATGCGGATCGCATCCTCTTCGTCTTCAAATGGAATCATGCACAGCACCGGGCCAAAGATTTCCTGGCGAGCAATCGGCATGTCATTGGTCACGTCGGCAAAAATCGTCGGTCTGGCGAAGTAACCCTTGTCAAACCCTTCGGGTCGACCCGGGCCACCCAGCACCAGGACTGCACCACAGTGCATGCCGATGTCGATAAAGCGTTGCACGGTTTCGAACTGGCGCTTCATGGCCAGCGGGCCGATACCGTCGCCCTTCTCAGAAGGCTGGATGACCTTGATCTGCGTGCCCGCGGCAATGGCTACGGCGACCGCGTGGTCGTAAATCGATCTTTCAACCAGCATGCGCGTGGGCGCATTGCAACTCTGGCCGGTGTTGCCAAAGCAACGCATGACGCCCAGCGCAACAGACTTTTCCACATCACTGTCGGCGAAGATGATGTTGGGGGATTTGCCACCCAACTCCTGCACCACGCGCTTGACCGTGTCGGCCGCCGCCTTGGCCACCGCAATGCCGGCACCGGTGGAGCCGGTGAAGCTCACCAGATCGACTTCCGGGTGTGCGCTCAAGGCAGCGCCGACCACCGGGCCGTCGCCATAGACCATGTTGAAAACGCCCGGCGGGTAGCCTGCTTCCTCGACGTATTCGCCCACCAGCTTGGCTGAGAGTGGCGCAAATTCGCTGGGCTTCAACACCACGGTGCAACCGGCCAACAGGGCGGGCGCGAGTTTGGCAACCACCTGATTCATCGGCCAGTTCCAGGGCGTGATCAGCACGCAGACGCCAATCGCCTCGCAGAACAGGTCACCATTGCCACTCTTCACCTCAAACGGGTAGTCCCGGGCGGCGTCCAGCGTGGCCTTGATATGGCCCGGTCCGCACTCGGCCTGCGAGTCGTAGGCCAGATTCCAGGGCGCTCCCATCTCGGTGCTGATGGCCTGGGCCATTTCGGTGTAGCGACGCTCGAAAACGCCTTGCAGTTTTTGCAGCATCTCGGTGCGGTAGGCCAGCGTGGTCTGGCTGTAGGCGTCGAAGGCAGCACGGGCGGCCAGCACGGCGTGGTCGGCGTCCAGCTTGCTGCCCATGGCCACGGTGCCCACCGATTCTTCGGTGGCCGGGTTGATGATGGGGAACAGCGTGTAGTCTGCAGCGGGTTCGCACCAGCTGCCGTTGATGTAGAAATTGCAGTGGGTCAAAAAAATTCTCCGAAGAATGGGGGACTCAGGCCAGGTTGAACCAGGCCGATTTGGTCTGCATGTAGGACAGCATGGAGTCCTTGTATTTGTCGCGCGAGTTGCCGCTTTGCTTGTAGCCGCCAAAGGGTTGCGTCATGTCGCCATCGCCAAAGCAATTCACCCACACCACGCCCGCTTGCAGTGCGCCCACCACGCGGTGCGCGGTCTTCAGGTCGGCAGTCCAGACCGAAGCTGCCAAGCCGTAAACCGAGTCGTTGGCCATTGCGACGGCCTCTGCTTCGTTATCGAAAACTTGCAATGAGGTCACCGGGCCGAAGGTCTCTTCCTGCACGATGCTCATCTTTTGCGTGGCGTCGATGAACAGCGTGGGGGCCACAAAAGCACCCACCGCATTGGGCGGCGTGGCGTTGTTGCCCAGCACCATGCGAGCGCCTTGCTCCTGCGCCAGCTTGACGCGCTTGAGCACGTTCTGCTTTTGCGTTTGGCTGACCAGTGGGCCCATGGTGGTGGCAGGGTCTAGCGGATCGCCCATGCGGTAGAGCGCGTCAGTGCGGGCTACGAAGCGTTCGACAAACTGGTCGTGCAGCGAGCGGTGCACCAGCAGGCGCGAGCCCGCGTTACACACCTGACCGGCGTTGTCGTAAATGCCGCCAATGGCCCGGTCGATGGCCGCGTCCAGGTCATACAGATCGGGCATGAAAATTTGCGGGCTCTTGCCACCGGTTTCCAGTGCCACGCGTTTCATGTTGCTCTGGCCTGCGTATCCCATCAGCAACTTGCCGACACCGGTCGAACCGGTGAAGGAAATCTTTTGCACATCCGGGTGCAGGGCCAACGCCTTACCGGCCTCGGCACCGAAGCCGTTGACCACATTGCACACGCCCGGTGGCCCGCCCGCTTCGACAAAGAGTTGCGCCAGTTTCAGGCAGGTCAGCGGGGCCTGTTCGGCGGGTTTGAGCACCACACAGTTGCCGGCTGCCAGAATCGGGGCCAGCTTCCAGATCGCCATCAGCATGGGGTAGTTCCACGGTGTGATGGCGCCCACCACGCCCATCGGTTCGTGCGTGATCATGTGCAGGGCAGAGGCGTCGGTGCTGGTGACCGCGCCTTCCACTTTGTCGATGCACTCAGCAAAGTAGCGAATGGTTTTCAGCACCTCGGGCAGGTCGATGTTGAACATGTCCGAGATCGGTTTGCCCATGTCCATCGACTCCAGCGCGGCCAGTTCATGGCTGTTCGCCTCGACCAAGTCGGCCCACTTCAGCATGATGGCAAGGCGCGTGCGCGGCGCTTGTTTGTGCCAGCGCCCATCGTTCCACGCCGCCAGAGAGGAGGCCACAGCCGCATCAATGTCCGCCGCGCCGCCCTTGGCCATGACCGCGATCACCTCGCCCGTGGTGGGGCTGACGCAGTCAAATGTCTCGCCTGATTTCGCCGGCACAAATTGGCCGTCGATGTAGAGCCCGGTTTCGATCTTCAGGGAGGCTGCAAAGGCGGCCCATTCAGCATGCGTGGCGGGAGAGGTCATGGTGTTTCCTTCAAAATTATTCAGCTACCAGTTCGGTGGGATAGCCCGGTGCGCGCAGTTCCAGGTCACACGCTTTTTCGATCATGCGCACAACCTCGGGAGATTGTGCGTTGCCACCCATTAACCCGCGTGCGCGTCGGAATATTTGCTGCGCCATGCTGCCCAGTTCCAGCGGCACGCCCAGCTTCTCGGCAATGCCATTGACCAGCCCGAGGTCCTTGCACGCCAGGTCCATGGTGAACTTGACGTTGTAGCTGCCGGAGAGCACCAGTTTGGATTCGGTCTCGTGCACAAAGCTGTTGCCCGAACTGGCGCGGATGGCGCGGTACGTAGCGTCGGGGTCGACCCCATATTTGGCGGGCAACATCATGGCCTCGCCGGCGGCAATCAGGTGGATGAAGGCCAGCATATTGGTGACCACTTTGACAACCGAGGCATTGCCCATCTTGCCCATGTAAATGATCTCGCCACCGATGGTTTGCAGGATGTCTTCGACGCCCTTGAACGTGGCTTCTTCGCCGCCCACCAGCACGGTGATTTCACCCGAGTTGGCCAGGTGCACGCCACCGGTCACCGGGCACTCCAGCACCTTGATGCCTTTGCCTTTGGCGACATCGGAAAGACGCAGCAGGTCTTCCATGTCGGTGGTGCTCATCTCGATCCAGGTGCCACCGGCTTTGAGGTTGTCGAACACGCCACCAGGGCCTTCAACAACCTTGCGGGAAACCGCAGGTGAGGGCAGGACGGTGATGACGACATCGGCATCCTTGCAGGCGTCAGCCGTGGTGTCGGCCCAGGTGGCACCTGCTGCCAGCAAGCGGGTGGCAAGTGACTTGTTGAGGTCGTTCACCGTGACTGGGTAGCCTGCGGTGACAAGGCTATTGCAAAGCCCTTCGCCCAGGCTGCCCAGGCCGATAAAGCCGATTTTTTGCTTGCTCATGGAGTGGTCCTTTGTTGTTGATCAGTGGAATTGTTGGATAAAAAATCAGGCGTTGTCCTGCAGGATCATGTCGGCAGCCTTCTCCGCCACCATCATCACCGGCCCATTGGTATTGCCGGAAGTGACCTGCGGAAAAATCGATGCGTCAACCACGCGCAGTGAGGCGATCCCATGCACCCTCAGGCGCGCATCGACCACCGAAGTCGATGGGTCTGGCCCCATCGCACAAGTGCAGGAGGCGTGATAGACCGAGCCACCACGGGTCCGGAAATCTTTCAATATTTCTTCATCGCTCTGCACGGAAATGCCCGGCAGATGTTCGCTCTGCATCACATCCACCAAGGGCCGGCTGTTGGCAATGCTGCGTACCATGCGCGAGCCTTCAACGATGTCGCGCAGATCATGTGCGGTGGTCAAAAAGTTGGTTTCTATGCGTGGCTTGTCCAGTGGGTTGCTGGAGGTGATGCTGACGCTGCCCCGGCTGGTTGGCACGCAGGTGTTGAACGAGATCAGAAAGGCCGAGAACGGGTCCGGGTTGGTGATCTTGAAGCGGCCCGGAACAATCGTCGCCGCGCTGTAGCTGATCGGGTTGAAATACAGGTGCAGATTGGGCCGTTCTAACCCTGGGCGACTGCGCACAAAGGCACCGGCCTGGTTCACGCTCATACCCAGCGGACCTTTGCGGGTGAAGGCGTAGCGCACTCCCGCCCAGAGCTTGCCGTACCAGGGGTTCAGCTTGTCGTTCAGTGTGGGCACCTTGGACTTGAAGAAGTAAGACACACACAAATGGTCCTGCAAGCCTTGGCCGACGCGCGGCAGGTGGTGCACCAGCGGCACGCCCACTTTTTCCAGCAGGGCGCGGTCGCCAATGCCGGAGAGTTGCAACAACTGCGGCGAGTTGATGGCGCCGCCGGACAGGATCACTTCCTTGCGTGCCGTGAAGGTTTGCTTGGCTCCGTCGATCAGGCACTCTATACCGATGGCCTTTTTGTCTTCGATCAGCACCTTGGTCACATGGGCGTGTGTTTTGAGCACCAGCTTGATGCGTTGCAGCGCGGGGCGCAAAAAGGCGTTGGAACTGGAGGCGCGCCAGCCGTCGCGAATCGTCATTTGCCAGAGACCAAACCCTTCTTTCAGTGCGCCGTTGAAGTCAGCCGTGCGCTTGAAGCCCAGGTTCTCACCGGCCTCTAAAAAGCGTGCACACAGGGGATGCACCTGGTCGGCGAAGTCGCTCACGCGCAACTCGCCGCCGGCACCGTGGTGTTCGTTGGCGCCGAACACATGGTCTTCATGCTTCTTGAAATAGGGCAGCACGTCCTTCCAACTCCAGCCGGGGTTGCCAGCGGCGGCCCAGTCGTCGTAGTCGCCTTGCTGGCCACGGATATAGACCATGGCATTGATGGAACTGCTGCCGCCCAGCACCTTGCCGCGTGGCCAGTAACTGGCGCGGTTGTTCAGCGCCGGGTCGGGCTCGGTGGTGTACATCCAGTTGTATTTGGGGTCGGCAAAGGTCAGTCCGTAGCCCAGTGGTACCTGAATCAGCGGGCTGCGGTCGGTGCCTCCGGCTTCGAGCAGCAGGACGCTGTCCTTGCCGCTGGCGGAAAGGCGGTTGGCCAGCACGCAACCGGCCGAGCCTGCGCCCACGATGATGTAGTCGAATGCGTTCATTGCAAGATACTATGCCTGTGATTGCATGCTATCAATGCTGCCATCTTGAGTAATTGCACATTCATTAAGGGTAAACACCAGTGCCTCTCGAGAACCTGATTTCGAAGTCCGTTTTCAAAGACGCCAGCCAGCCCAGATACCTGGCGATTGCCGAAGAATTGGCACTGCACATTCTTGGCGGCCAAATTCCCACCGGCGAGCGCCTGCCGCCGCAACGCAAACTGGCGCAACGTCTGGCCGTCACTGCGGGCACCATCAGCCATGCCTACGCGATTTTGGAGCAGCGTGGCTTGGCCATGGCGCGCATTGGCGACGGCACCTATGTGCGCGCCCCCGAGCAGGCACCGGCCCTGTCGCAAGCCCCGAACCTGACGCCTGTCGATCTCGCCCATAACGTGGCGATTCCCACGGATGATGGCCGCGCGTTGTCCGAGGCCCTGCAACGCGTAGCCATGAATCCCCAGGTGATTCGGCAAGTCCTGAGCTACCAACCAGAAACCGGCCATGCCCACCACCGGCAGGCCGGCGCGCAATGGCTCAAACGCTTTGGCACCACGGGCGATGCCAATCGGGTAATGGTGACGCATGGTGCGCAACACGGTTTGTCGTGTGTGTTGCGCACGCTGGCACGCCCGGGTGATGCGCTGCTGACCGAATCCCTCAGCTACCCCGGGCTGCAGGCACTGGCGCGGCTGATGCGCCTGCAGCTGATTGGCATCGAGACCGATGAACAGGGCATGCTGCCCGATGCGCTGGAGCTGGCGGCTAAAACAATCGACGCGAAACTGGTGTTTTGCTCGCCGGATCTGCACAACCCCACCAACGCCACCATGTCGCAACCACGGCGCGAAGCCATTGCGCGGGTGCTGCGACAGCGCAATCTGCTGCTGATTGAAGACGCGGTGCATGCAGCCGCGCAGGCCGCACCGCTGCCGGCACTGTCGACTTTGCTGCCTGAGCAGTCGTATCTTTTGGCCAGCTTTTCCAAGGTGGCAGGGCCCGGCTTGCGCGTCGGCTATGTCGAAGCCGCGCCGCAATGGCTGAGCAAATTGGCCGCCAGCATGCGGGCGGATTGCTGGATGGTGGCGCCCCTGCTTCCTGAAGTTGCTACCGACTGGATTGAGAGTGGGGTAGCAGAACAACTCATCGCGGCGCAGCGTGCGGCAATCGCCGAGCGCCTGGCCGTGGCACTGCCCATGCTTAAAGGCTTGGACTACCGCAGTGACCCCGAGTCGCCGCTGATCTGGTTACCTTTGCCGGAACCCTGGCGTGCCGGTCAATTTTCAGCCGCCCTTCGCCATGCTGGCGTGCTGGTGCGCACGGCGGATCACTTTGCGGTAGGCCGATCACCGGCACCGCATGCGGTGCGTATCAGCCTGAATGCCGCCAGGTCGTGTGCCGAAGTAGAAAGTGGCCTGCAGACGTTCTTAAGCGTGCTGCATGGTGCACCGACCGCGCAAATGGACGCTTGATCCCAATCCCGAGGTCTCTGAACGTCCCGATCGCAGGCAAGCGATTTCTGCAGTCTCGGTATCGAATGTGGCATGCAAGCGCTGGTCTCTGATAAAGTGACCATTGAACACTCAATCGCACATTGGTTGCATTTGTCGGCAAGTGACTCTGACACACGGCAATGCCCCGGCTGGGTATTCATTTCCTCTCTATCAACAACATAAAGGATTCCCATGCCAACGCTTGCGAAGTTTCTGCGCTCCGGTCTGAGCCTGCTATTGGGCTTGACATTTGTCAGCGTCTCGTTGGCCCAAAACAAACCTTCGGAGGATCCCTTGCGAGACGTCTCCAGGACGGCGCTGGATGGGAAAACGGTGGTGTTCATACCCTCAGCCATGGCATTCGATTTGGCGCAAGGCTGGTATGCCGGCTTGAAGAAAGAGTTGGAGCCGGCAGGCTTAAAGGTCATCGTGCGTGACCCGAACTGGAGCATGTCCGCCGGAGCCCAGGCCCTCACCGACATGATTGGCCAAAAACCTGCGGTGATCGTGTTGCACAACCCGGATATGCAAACCTACGGTGCACTCATCCGCCAGGCTGAGGCTGCGGGTATTTATGTGGTGCAAAACAACATGCGTGCACAACAATCTTCCGCAGCGTATGTGGGCGCCGATTTTGTCGATGTTGGCGAGCAGATGACCCAAGCGGTAATTAATGCCTGCAAAGGCAGGTCCAACAAAATTGCCATCGTGCAGGGTGCACCAACGGCGGCCGTGAGCGCGGATTCGCTCAAGGGCGTGGAGAATGTGTTGGCCGCAAATCCGCAAATTGTGGTGGTGTCCAATCAGGCGGCTGACTGGGACGCAGCAAAGGCCAAAGCGATCACGCAAGGCGTGCTAAAACAACACCCCGACCTGTGCGGCATCGTCGGTTTTTGGGATGGCATGGACGTCGGAACTGCCAGCGCGGTGAAAGAGGCCGGACTTACTGGCAAGGTGTTTGTGGCGACATCGGGCGGCGGCCAGCAGCAGGGCGCGTGTGATCAGGTCAAGGCAGGCGCATTCGATTACGACCTTAGCTATGATGTGCCTACGCAGGGAAGCTACATGGCGGCAGTGATCAAGTCCTTGGTACAACGAGGCGCGAACTCTGGCGCAATAAAGCAAAACATCTACACCACCCTGGTCCCCATCACCAAGAGCAATGCCAGCAGCGATGGCACTTGCTGGAAGCTTGCAGCGAATAACTGAGGTAGGGCCATTGCGAAGATGCTGGGTTGTTTTCATAGGACGGACGCAACTCTTTCGCGGCAAGTTGGCTAGTCGGAGACTGCGGCTGGGAATCGTTGGACGATCCGCGCAGTGGTGCGAAGTCGCAATTCAAAAATAAATATCGCCGTCGCGTTGATCCATAAGAAATTTATGGATTTATTTATAAAAAGAAAATTGTGGCAAACCCACCCCTGAACATGGCAACTACTGAAATCACACCAACGATCCACAGCCTGATTAAGGCCACACCTATGAACGAAATCGAATTGAAGCAGCAGAAGATTACCAAGCTCGTCACTGTCGGCGTGATGCTGGTGGTCTGCGCGGTACTCGGCCCGCTGGCCTACCTGGCCATCAAGGGCATCGTCGGTTTGGCGGCGTTCGGAGCGTTGGCGTTCATTGGCTACCACGCTGCACCCGTCATCGCGCTCAAAGTCGCGAATGCCAAATACCGCGCGCTGGATGAGGAGCGAATTTCGCACATTCAGAAGGTCGTGAAAACAGCGTCTGAAAATCCCATTGAGACCGCGACGCAGCAGTCGCTGGCCTACAAGGAGCGTGCCAAAAAATATCTGGAGGGGATTACTGCGTACAGCACCGAGGTCGGCAATTTTGAAAACATGACCTCTGAGTTTGCCAAGAAGTACCCGGACACTGCGCCGCGTTACAGGGAACAACTCGCAACCATGCGAAAGGCTTTGACCTATAAAAATGAAAAGTACAAAGAGCTTGTGGAAAACATCAAACTGATGGACGAGAAAATCACCTTCCTGACGGCGAACTGGAAAATGTCCCAGGCCTTGCAGAAGGTCAATGCACTGGGTGGCGTAGACGGTGGCGATCCCATGGAGCAACTCAAGGCCGATGCAGCGATTGACGCGGTGGTGAACTCCATTAACCGGGCATTCGCCGAGATGGATGCTTCCGTCCTCGCTGACTCGGTAGCCAAGACCGGAACCACCATGGACCGCACCGACTTGATCGCCAACGGCGGCAGCCCGTCTTTGTCCGGCATTGAGACACACGACACCGCAAAAGTACCTAAATCTCTTAACTAAGAATAATCAAAATGAGCAAAGTAATTTCGGGGATTTTCATCCTCATCCTGGTGCTGGTGGGTGGCTATTTTGTCGACGATGGTTACAAGGCCAAGGTGGACCGCCTGCTGCACAAGGAAGCCCCCGTTGCGCAATCAACCCCAGGTTCTGAGTGGTCTGACGCCAAGCCCGACGCTGCTGGCAAGGCAGTCAAGGCGCAGGCTGGCGGCACACTCGCAAACATCATTTCAACAGGGGTGGTGCGCGTCAGTGCCCAAAATCCGTCAAAGCCCTTCTACTTCCGCGACAACCGCGGGATAGCCAGGGGCTTCAACGTCGATTTTATGAAGGCGCTGTTTGCGCAATCCGAGTTTGGTGGTCATGCGGTCAAACTGGATACCGAGCATGAAGTGGACGCCTACGAAAAGGTACCCAAGCAACTTCTGCAGGGGAATGCGGTTGACATCGCGATTGACGGGCTGACCTTCAATGACGACGACTTGAAGGGCGTGGCGTACACCATTCCCTACGTCAAGGATTTCGGCTACGCCCTGATTGCGCAAAGCAATTCAAGCATCAACTCGGTCGGAGCGGCCGATGGAAAAACCATTGGTGTGCTTAAGGGTGACCCGGACGCCATGGCCTTTGCCAAACGCAGCTTTCCAAAGTCACGCTTGGTCGAACTGTCAGACAAGGCGGATGAAAACGGCAAATGGATCGTGGGCTATATCGACTCCCATCAGGTCGATGCAGTCATCTACGACTACCCATTTGCGGTTGCCGAACTCGAAGGCACGGACATGCAATTTGTTTCTCCCAAGCTTGCCGGCAGCAACATTGAGTACAAGATCGCCGTGCGTGCGGGCGACAAGGACATGCTGGAAGCGCTCAACGCTGCAATCCGCAAGGTCACCGCATCCGATGATTACACCGACATGCTCAAGACCTACTTTATGAGCAGCAAGATTGCCGCCGTGCGCTCTGCCAAATCCAGCGAAACGGTCTACGCCGTGGTGCGTGGCGACACCCTCAGCACGATTGCCCAGACCCAACTGGGCGACAAGCTGCGCTACCCGGAAATTCAAAGTCGCAACAACCTGGCCAATCCCAATTTCATTTCGGTCGGACAAAAACTGGTCATTCCCAAGGCCAAGTAAATATAGCTTGTAGATCAAAGGCATACACCAGAACCGGCGTCAACTAACGCGACACCTGATGGCACCCAAGGCGAATTCGAAGTAGCATTTCGACTCGCTTCAACCACAGGTGCCTATGACGCAACTTAACGTAAACAATACCGTCCGAACCGTGGAGGCGGAGGCAGACACGCCGCTGCTGTGGGTGATTCGTGAGCAACTGGGCCTGACCGGCACCAAGTACGGCTGTGGCATGGCTTTGTGCGGTGCCTGCACCGTGCACATTGACGGTGTGGCCACGCGCAGTTGCGTGATTCCTCTGGCTTCTTTGAACGCATCCGCCAAGGTGGTGACGATCGAAGGTTTGTCTGCCGATGGCGCACACCCGGTGCAAAAAGCCTGGGCTGCACTGGACGTGCCGCAGTGCGGTTTTTGCCAGAGCGGCATGATCATGGCAGCCACCGCCTTGCTGCGCGAAAAGCCGCATCCGACAGACGCAGACATCGATGCGGCCATGACCAATATATGCCGCTGTGGCAGCTACAACCGGGTACGCGCAGCCATTCATTCGGTGGTGTCGGGCAAGCTGTCAGACGCCGGGCTGAATATTCGACATATCGACGGGAGCAGCACATGAACCCGTCCCGTCGTGGCTTTCTCAAAACATCGGCCGTGCTGGGTGGCGGTCTGGTGTTGTCGTTTCACATTCCGCAGGACGCGGAGGCAGCCGAGGCCAGTTCTGCGCTCAGCGGGCCGGTCGCACCCGAGGTCAATGCCTGGGTCGTGGTGGCGCCAGATGACACGGTAGTGATCCGCATTGCCCGCTCGGAGATGGGGCAGGGCACGCTCACCGGGCTGGCGCAGTTGGTGGCCGAAGAACTGGATTGCGATTGGGCCAAAGTGCGCACCGAATACCCGACGCCGGGCCAGAGTCTGAAGCGCAACCGGGTGTGGGGCAGCTTCAGCACCGGCGGCAGCCAGGGCATTCGCCAAAGCAATGAATATGTGCGCCGGGGCGGTTCCGCCGCCCGGCTGATGCTGCTGCAAGCGGCTGCCAATGCGTGGAATGTGCCCATGGCCGAATGCCAAACCTCCAGCAGTGTGATCACGCATCTTGCCAGCGGCCGCACCACCACCTATGGCCGGGTAGCGGACGCAGCGGGCAAATTGCCCGTGCCCACCGACATCACGCTAAAGGCTCCGGCTGATTGGAAGTTGGCGGGCAAGCGCCTGGCCCGTCTCGATACCGTGGACAAAACCACCGGCAAACAAATCTACGGAATGGACCTGGTATTGCCCGGCATGCTGAATGCTGCGATCAAGGATTGCCCGGTGTTTGGCGGCAGCCTGGCCAGCTACGACGAAGCCTCGGTGCTGGCACGTCCTGGTGTCAAGAAAGTGGTGCGGGTCGGCGACAGTGCCGTGGCCGTTATTGCCGACACCTGGTGGCGGGCAAAAACTGCGTTGCAGGCACTGCCGGTGCAGTGGAATGAAGGCGCGCATGCCCAGGCCAGCAGCGCCGAATTTGCCAAGGTTCTCAAGGCCGGTTTGACGCAGGAACAAGCGGTGGTCGGCAATGAGTCCGGCAATGCCAAAGGGGCCCTGGCCAAAGCCATTCACACCATCGAGGCGGTGTACTCCTACCCGCATCAAAACCATGCCACGATGGAGACCATGAACGCCACCGTGCTGTGGAGTGCCGAGAAATGCGAAGCCTGGGTTTCCACCCAAAATGGCGAGGCCGCCTTCAACGCGCTGGTGGAAGCATCGGGTTTGAAAGCCGGGCAGTGCGAGTTGTATAAACTGCATCTGGGCGGTGGCTTCGGGCGTCGCGGTTCCACCGACTATGTGACCCAAGCGGTGCACATTGCCAAAGCCATGCCGGGCACGCCCATCAAGCTGATCTGGTCGCGTGAAGAAGACATGGCCCATGGGCGCTATCACCCGGTCACGCAGTGCAAATTCACCGCCGGTCTGGATGAGCGGGGTGAGCTGAATGCGCTGCATATGCGCATTTCGGGCCAGTCGATCCTGGCCACGGTAGCGCCGCAAAACATCAAGAATGGCAAGGATCCGGTGACCTTTCAAGGGCTCAATCCACCAGGGCCGGAAGCCTCTTTTGGCTATGCCATCCCGCATCTGCTGATTGATCACGCAGTGCACAACCCGCATGTCCCGGCGGGGTTCTGGCGCGGCGTCAACTTGAACCAGAACACCTTGTATGTGGAATGCTTCATCGATGAGTTGGCCCACGCGATGGGACAAGACCCGCTGGCGCTCAGGCGCCGCTTGCTGGCCCAATGTCCCAAGCCCCTGGCCGTGCTGAATGCCGTGGCTGAACGGGTGGGCTGGGACAAACCGGCTGCCAAAGGTGTCTTTCGTGGCCTGGCGCAAACGATGGGATTTGGTAGCTATGTGGCCGCCTGCGCCGAGGTCTCGGTCAGTGCCGAAGGTGCCCTCAAGGTGCATCGCATCGTGGCTGCCACCGATCCCGGCCATGCGGTCAACCCGCAGCAGATCGAAGCCCAGATTGAAGGCTCGTTTGCCTACGGACTATCGGCCGCCTTGTATGGCGCCTGCACGGTTAAAAATGGCCGCATCGAGCAGACCAACTTCCATGACTATCCGGCGCTCAAGCTGGCAGATATGCCGCGTGTAGAGTCCATCGTCATGCCCTCGGGGGGCTTCTGGGGCGGTGTCGGTGAGCCGACGATTGCCGTCGCTGCACCCGCAGTGCTGAATGCCATCTTTGCCGCCACGGGCAAGCGCATCCGGCATATGCCGCTGAAAGATCAGCTACTGAAAAGTGCCTGAACTAAGCCGTCGACGCGACTTTGTCAGCTTGCCGTTGATCCATAAATACGCGCTCACATCGGTCTTTAAGCTGCAGATGACCGGCCTACAAAGGCTGGTCATCTGCAGCGAACTAGCACTTGACGGCCCGTACCAGATCATTCAAAAAATTTACTTGTAGCTTTTAAGGTAGGCCTGCAATTTTGTGGGTGCCCCACCGTTAGCGCAAGCCTTTACAAGCTCATTCATAACTTCCAATTGGGCATCGGCGAATAGGTTGTCATCATACTTTTTTGATGCCTTGGAAGCCTCATACGCAGCCTTGGTCTTATTCATCATTGCGGCTGTAATGTTAAGTTCAAGCTTAGAGCCAGTCGCTAAATACCAAGCTTCCATCGATTCCGCTAGTGGTGCTCTATTTGCAACTGGCGCAGCTTTGTAATCCGCTGCGCTATTCAGGAAATAGCACACATCATCTTGTGCAGATGCCTTGCATTGGACGAGCATATTTTTGAAGTCAGTCTTAATTGCCTTGGCTATCGACTCTTTAGTGCAGTCTGCAAAAGCAGAACTGGTGGCTAAAGTTACAAACGCAGCTACCACTGCAATTTTTTGGGTGATTGAATTTTTCATTGACTCTTTCAAGAAGTATGAGTGACCGACTAATAACAAAAATTTCGTAGTTGCCAGAAAATTGTTCCAACAGTTATACGGGTCCGTCGACAATCTCCCATCTACCGTGGAACCATTTCGGCGGCGGGAATTCTCAGAATTGAAGCGTGCAGGGCTTACTTTCAAAGTCAGCGCGTGACCTACGAAAGCTAGCCAAGCCAGTCGACTCAGGGTCGTTCGCAGGCCCAGGGCTG
>CAIQEX010000733.1 GCA_903870955.1 uncultured beta proteobacterium | reverse complement strand
CGCCAAACCTGAGGCGGTACAAGCATTGCAGAGCCAATTGACTGCTAAATCAACGCCTGCAGCCCATGCTGCACCCTACCCTGCACCGGTTGCGGCACCAGCCCAATCATCAGGTTCCTGGTTGTTGCCGGCCTTGCTGGCAGCGGGCGTCATCGCTGCGGGTTATTTCATCTTCCGCCGCAAACCGGCTCAAACAATCGACCCGAATGCTGGATACGGAAATGGTCTGAACGGTCCGCAAGGCTTCGGTAACGGCAACTTGCAGCCTGGAATGCAAGGTGGTTACGGGCAACAACCCATGAATGGACAGCTAGGCTATGGCCAGCCGGCAGGTAGTGGAATTGGCGGCAGGATCATGGGGGGTGTCGCCACCGGACTGGCAGTCGGCGCGGGCGTGATGGCAGCAGAAGCGATCGGGCGCAACTTGATGGGCAACCATGATTCAGGTTCCCGCTCGGTCGACAACAGCGGTGCAAGCAGCTATGAGCCTATAGCTAACACCAACGCCGACATGGGTGGCCAGAACTTCGGTGTCAGTGATACCAACTGGGATGACGCGGGGTCCGCCGACGTGGGTGGTGGCGACTGGGACAACTGATACAGGATGTAAAGTTGGTCAGCCATAGGCCTGACCTCTCGCGTTACAGGGAGATCGCTATCCCACCGGATAGCCCGTTGAAAGGACTCTCATCGTGAAAAATACTCTTGTGTTCCTCTTGGTCGCTGGCGGCGCCATGGCCAGTGAATCCGCGCTTGCGGTAGATATCGCACGGGTGATTTCTGCGACGCCCATCATTCAGCAAGTGGCGGTGCCCAATCAGGTTTGCTATGACCAGCAGGTGGCCGTGCAGCAGCCAAAGTCTGGCGCTGGCGCCGTGGTGGGTGCCATTCTTGGCGGTGCTCTGGGTAACGCAGCCGGTGGTCATGGTGCCGGTCGTGCAGCGGCCACCGTACTCGGCGCAGTGGGTGGCTCGGTCGTTGGTGACCGCATCGAAGGCTCACCCGATACCGAACTTCGGACGGTTCGCCAGTGCAACACCCAAACCGCTTACGAAAACCGCACCGTGGCCTACAACGTGGTCTATGAATATGCGGGAAAACAGTACTCCGCGCAATTGCCGCATGATCCAGGCCCCACACTGGCCTTGCAGATCGGGCCAGTTGGCTCAATGGGCTCTACCGGTTCGGTCAGTTCTGCTGTAACTGAACCACCGCGTCAAACCTACGCGGCAGATATCCCGGTGTACGAAGAAGCCCCGCCCGTAGTGGTCCAGCAACCGGTGTATCCGGTTTACTATCCCCGCCCTTACTACTATCCACCGGTCAGGTTGAACTTTGGTTTTGGCTATTGGGGTGATGGCTATCGTGGCCACCACCACTGGCGCTAGGACAGCGCCCGGTCCAGGTGGGTATAACCGCCATCGACAAAGATCCACTGCCCGGTGGTGTGTGACGAACGGTCTGAAAGCAGAAACACGGTCATGTTGGCCATTTCTTCGGCCGTCGTCATGCGTTTACCCAGGGGAATCTTGCGCGTAATGTCGTCCAGTTTGGCCTGTGGATTATCGAATGTATTGATCCAGCGGGCGTAAAGAGGCGTCATGACCTCGGCCGGAATCACCGCATTGACGCGCACCCCATCCTCCAGCAGCGATGCCGCCCACTCACGGGTTAGCGAGAGCTGTGCCCCTTTGGAAGCAGTGTAGCCACTGGTATTTCCCTGGCCGGTCACAGCCGTCTTGGAGGAAACATTGACGATGGAGCCACGGCTTACCTTTAAGTGCGGAACACAGTAATGGGCCATGCTGTAGTAATGAATAAGGTTGCGGTTCAGCGAGCCGACGAAAGCATCGCGTCCGGCATCCAGCCCAATGCCGTCGTTGATGCCGGCGTTATTCACCAGTCCATCGATGCGACCAAAACGCTGATGAATTTGTGCGACGGCCGCACCACAGGCTGCGTCATCCGATAGCTCCACCTGCACAAACACAAAGCCTGGTTGCAGCGCCTTGAGTGCCGTTTCAAAATCAGCCAAAAGCGGGCTTTTGCCAAAAATAACCGGAATGGCGCCCTCTTGCGCCAGTGCAAGCGAAATGGCGGCTCCGATGCCGCTGGCACCACCGGTAACGATGACGACCTTGTCTTTTAAATGTAAATCCATAGCGTTTTCTCTGCCTTTTTAGGCCGTTGGGAGCTTCAAGTCATAACAGCGCACAGCATTGCCGCTCCAGAAAGCGTTTTGCTCTTGTGCGGTAAGGCGATTGTTGGCCCAGCGCTGCGCCACCCCCTGCACCGCGTCATAGGGGGCAGCCAGTTGGCACACAGGCCAATCCGAGCCAAAAAGTATGCGGTTTGGACCGAACAACTCGAGCGCGCGGTCAAAGCACTCCAGCATGATCCTGGTGTCCTGCGACATCAGTCCATTCCCCGCAGCCCAATCCGTTTCCGTGACCAGCCCTGAGAGCTTGCACATTACATGGGGCATGGATGCCAGGGCTTTAATGCTTGCCAACCAACGCCCAGGCACCTCAGTTTTGGTGTTCCAGTCACGAATACACGGCTTGCCCAAGTGGTCCAACACCAGCCAGTGATCGTCATGACGGGCGCAAAAGTCCACCAGGCTGGAGATCTGGCGATCGAACACCAACACGTCATAAACCAAACCCTGTTTTTGTAGTGCCGTGACGCCGAAGTTGAAATTCGGGTTACGCACCAAGTCAGGTAAATGCGGCTCGTCTTGCAGAATGTGCCGAAAGCCCTTTAAGAGCGGTTGGTCGGCATAGCGCTGAAGCGTCTCTTGCACAGAGGCATCGCACAAATCGGTCCAGCCCACGACGCCTGCGATTTGCGGGTGCTTCTGCGCCAGGCTTAGCAAATAGTCGGTTTCATCGGCACAACTTCGTGCCTGCACCGCCACCACGGCGTCCACGCCCGCAACGCGCATCGCCGAACGGACATCGTCCGGCGCACAGTCCCGCTGCAGCGCGGGCATGGCGTCACTAATCCAGGGAAAGTCTTCACTGGCATAACGCCAATAATGTTGATGGGTATCTACCTTCATAGGCTTGGCTTTAGTGAGGCACCTTCAAGCGTGCTTGAAGGTGTAGTCGACCAATGACTGCGGCTTCATCTCGATGGAAAAGCCTGGCAATTGGGGTGGCATGTAGGCCGCGTTCCGGATCACGCAGGGGTCGATGAAATGCTCATGCAGGTGGTCGACATACTCGATGACCCGTCCCTCACGGGTTCCGGCGATGCACAAATAGTCAATCATGCTCAGGTGTTGCACATATTCGCACAGCCCCACTCCGCCAGCGTGCGGGCATACCGGCAACTTGTATTTGGCGGCCATGAGCATAACCGCCAGAATCTCGTTCACTCCACCCAAGCGGCAGGAGTCAATTTGCACCACGTCGATGGCGCCACGCATGATGAGTTGCTTGAAGATGATGCGGTTTTGGCACATTTCGCCGGTTGCCACTTTTACCGGCGCAACACCCTCGCGAATCACGCGGTGACCTTCGATGTCGTCCGGGCTGGTCGGCTCTTCGATGAACCAGGGTTTGCAAAACGCCAGATCGTTGACCCACGCCACGGCCTGCTTGACCTCCCAGACCTGATTGGCATCAATCATCAAGTGGCGGTCCGGCCCCAGCACCTCACGGGCAATCGTCAGCCGCCGGATGTCATCGGCTTTGTCGCGCCCGACCTTCATCTTGACGTGATTGAAACCAGCGTCGACCGCCTCCTGACACAGGCGGCGCAGTTTCGCGTCGTCATAACCCAGCCAGCCGGCTGACGTCGTGTAGCACGGGTAACCCTCGCGCTCCAGCGTAGCCAGACGTTCGGATTTGCCCGCATCCTGCGCCTTCAGCATGGCGAGCGCTTCGTCCGGTGTGATGCAGTCGGTGATGTAACGAAAATCGATCAGCTTGACGATCTCTTCAGGCGTCATGCGCGACACCAGTTTCCAGACTGGTACGCCTTCGAGTTTGGCCCACAAGTCCCAAACCGCATTGACCACAGCACCGGTGGCCAGATGCATCGCACCCTTGTCCGGCCCGATCCAGCGCAGTTGGCTGTCCGACGTGACGTGCTGCCAGAAGCGACCCATATCCTCGGCAACCCACGCCATGTCCAGGCCAACCACCAGAGGTTCAAGCGCCTTGATGGCCGCGCAGCAAATTTCATTGCCACGGCCAATGGTGAAGGTCAGTCCATGCCCCTCTTTGCCCGGTGCGTCGGTACCCAATATGACATAGGCGGCGGAATAGTCCGGGTCCGGATTCATCGCATCTGAGCCATCCAGATGCTTGGACGTCGGAAAGCGCACGTCCACCACGCGCAGGGAGGTAATGACTGTCATTGCAAACCTTTGATTTACGCCTGTACCGTGGTTTGGGTCTGCGTGCCCAAACCGTCAATGCCCAAATGAATAACCTGACCAGCGCGCAAATAAACCGGTGGTTTTTGCCCCATGCCCACGCCAGGGGGGGTGCCTGTCGAAATCACGTCGCCGGGCTGCAGGCTCATGAAACGACTCAAGTAACTGATGAGGAACGGCACCTTGTAGACCATCGTTGATGTGCTGCCGTTCTGGTAGCGCTTGCCATCCACTTCAAGCCACATCCTGAGTGCGTTGGAATCCGGAATTTCATCTGCGGTGACAAGCCAGGGGCCAATGGGACCGAAGGTGTCGCAGCCTTTGCCCTTGTCCCAAGTGCCGCTGCGCTCTAACTGGTATTCGCGCTCGGAGACATCGTTGACAACACAGTATCCGGCCACATGGGAGAGGGCATCGGCCTCTTCAATGTAGCGCCCTCCTTTGCCAATCACCACGCCGAGTTCCACTTCCCAATCGGTCTTGAGTGAGCCGCGCGGAATCTCCACGTTGTCGTCCGGGCCAACCACGGCGCTGGTCCATTTATTGAACACCACTGGCTCGGGTGGCACTTGCGCGCCCGACTCAGCAGCATGGTCAGCGTAATTCAAACCGATGCAAATGAACTTACCGATATTTCCCACACAGGCACCGAGGCGCAAGTCCTTTTGCGGCACTCCGGAAACCAGGGGAAGGCTCTCAATATCTGTGGCACGCAGGCGCTCCAGGCTGTGCGGCAACAGCACGGCACCGGTCACATCCGGTATCAAATCAGACAGGTCACGCACGCGACCCTGGCTGTCCAACACGCCGGGCTTTTCCTGACCTGGCAATCCGTAGCGCAGTAATTTCACTTTGATCTTCCTTAAACATACTCACAAAAATAAGGGGCGAGCCCATGGCCCGCCCCTTTCAGACCTCAGCCCATCGCGGAACTAGCCCGAAAAGGGCCGGTCCCGTTGCAGGCCAGATAGGGTCTGGACTGGGGGCTTTCTTTTTAGTCGTACAGCACAGCAGCGATTTTCGGATCGGCCATGTTCGTCTTGTCGTAGTAGTAGAAACCGGTGTCGATGATCTTGGGCAACTTCTCGCCCTTGAGCGCCTTCACAGCAGCTTCAACCGTCTTGTAGCCAATGCCCACCGGGTTTTGCGTGATCGAGCCGGCGATGGTGCCGTCATTGATCATGTCCTTCTGCGCCTTGCCGGAGTCATAGCCGATCAGCACAATACCGGTCTTCTTCGCTTCCTTCAGACCCTTGCCAGCGCCGATAGCGCCCGGCTCGTTTGTGCCAAAGATGCCCTTGAGCTTAGGGTGTGCCTGGATCAAGGTCTTGGCGATTTCGGCCGACTTCAGTTGGTCACCACCATACTGAATGTCGACGACCTTGATCTTCGGGTACTTGGACTTGATCTGGTTGACAAAACCATCGCGGCGATCGACACCGGTACGGCTGGTCTGGTCGTGGGCAATAACAGCCACTTCGCCTTCGTTGCCAATCAACGCAGCCATCTTGTCGGCGGCCAACGCGGCGGCGGCCAGATTGTTGGTTGTCGCGGTGGTGAGAGGAATGTCACTGTCCACGCCGGAGTCAAACGCAATCACGGGGATCTTGGCAGCCTGGGCTTTTTTGAGCATCGGAATGGCGGCCTTGCTGTCCAACGCGGCAAAGCCGAGGGCTTTGGGGTTCTTGGCCAGAGCGGCAGACAGCATGTCGATTTGCTTGTCCACTTGCTGCTCGGTCTCAGGGCCTTCAAAAGTGACCTTGACTTTGAGGTCCTTGGCGGCTTGGTCAGCGCCCTGCTTTACTGCTTG
Organism: uncultured beta proteobacterium; assembly: GCA_903870955.1. Classification (GTDB taxonomy): domain Bacteria; phylum Pseudomonadota; class Gammaproteobacteria; order Burkholderiales; family Burkholderiaceae_C; genus Allorhodoferax. The sequence goes on along the minus strand of CAIQEX010000733.1, from coordinate 8,486 downwards.
CCAGAACTGGTGCTGAAATCCCTTGGAAATCAAGGGAATGTAAATTTCCTGTGCGCTGGCAAAGGTGCTCATGCCGGCCAATGCCAAGCCTGCTGTCAACACCAAAAGTTTTCTCTTCATATTCATGGTTTGTCTCCTGCCAATAAAAAACGGTTAAAAATGGGAAAAGTCTCTGCTAACAAATACACGGTTCGCGGATGCAGTGAAAAGTTCGTGCTTGGCTCTCCTTCAAGGGTGGGTATGAATGAACAACATCGCAGCCTTACTTTTTCTCGCGCCGGAGGTTGTCGGTGTAAACAGCCAAAATGATGATCAGACCAGTGAGCACCATTTGCCACTCCTGCGCCACTGACATGATGCGCAGGCCGTTGATCAGCACACTCATGATGAAGGCACCGATGATGGTGCCCAGAATGGTGCCAACACCGCCAGAGAGCGAGGTGCCGCCAATCACTACTGCAGCGATAGCGTCGAGTTCGTAGCCCTGGCCCAGAGCGGGTTGCGCCGAGTTGAGGCGTGACGCTATCAGCAAGCCCGCCACACCGCAAATAGCGCCACCAAAGGTATAGATGATGACCTTCCAGAAATTCACATCCACGCCCGAGAGGCGCACCGCTTCTTCGTTGCTGCCCAGCGCAAAGGTGTAGCGGCCCAGTGCCGTGCGGTTGAGGATGACGCCACAGATGGCGGCCATGACAAAAAGAATAAGCACGCCATTGGGAATAGGCAGCGCGGGAAAGACATCACCAATCAGTGAGCCCAAGGCGATTTGGTCAAAACCGTCGATGTCGTTGAAATAGATCGGGCGCGTGCCGGTGATGAGAAGCGACAAGCCCTTGAGCAGCATCATCATCCCCAGCGTGGCAATAAAGGGGGGCACCTTGAGGCGCGTTATGGTCAGGCCCGAGACGCAACCGGTGGCCGCTCCCACCAGTACCGCGCCCAGCGTACCCAGCAGCAGCGGTACATGCCAGTTGACTAGAAAGACACCCCCCATGACCGCGCAAAAGGTCATGAGCACGCCCACCGAAAGGTCAATGCCGGAGGTGATGATGATGAAGGTGCTGGCAATTGCCAGCACACCAATCACCGTGGTACTTTGCAGGATGCCAATGATGTTGTCCTGCGTCATGAAGGCTTCGGGCTTGAGCGCGGTAAAGATCAGTACCAGGGCCAAAAGGCTGGCAAAGGCCAGCAGCTTTTGCTTGGCCTGTCCGCCCCACAGGCGCGCCCAAAGGCTGGTTTGAGTGTCTTTGGACATAGTGGTGTTTCCTCGATTTTTTTGTAATGGGTGCTTCAATGCAGCACGGCGCTCTGTGTCTCGCGGCGTGTGGCCAATGCCATCAGACTTTCCTGTGTGGCATCCAATGCGGACACGTCACCGGTGATGCGGCCTTCGCACATCACCAATATGCGGTGACTCAGGTGCAGAACCTCGGGCAGTTCACTGGAAATAACGATGATGGCCTTGCCCTGCGCTGCCAGGTCGTTGACCAGTTTGTATATCTCGCTCTTTGCGCCGACGTCAATGCCGCGCGTCGGCTCGTCAAAAATCAGCACTTCGCAGTCCTGCACCAGCCATTTGGCGATAACTACTTTTTGCTGGTTGCCACCCGAGAGGAGGCGTGACACCTGGGTTAGCGATGGCGTTTTGATGCGCAATTTGTCCACCATTTCCTGGCCGATCGCGTGAATGGCAGGCTGGTTGAGAAAGACATTCCACTTCAACCAGCGGCGCAAACTGGGCAGCGTGATGTTGGACTCCACATCCATACCCGTAGCCAGACCGAAATGTTTGCGGTCCTCCGAGAGGTAACCAATGCCGGCCTGCACAGCGTCACGCGGCGTCTTGAGCGTCAGCACCTGGCCCCGCACACGGACCTCCCCGGAATCGATCGCATCGGCACCAAAAACGGCCCGTGCGACTTCGGTGCGACCGGCTCCCATCAGCCCGGCAAAACCCAGAATCTCGCCACGCCGCACAGTGAAATTGACATCCCGAATGGCGCGTCCCCGGTTCAAACCGCGTACCTCCAACAACACCTCGTTGGCTGAGGTATCGGGAATGTTCTTTTCGGCATGTTCCAGTTTGCGTCCCACCATCATGGCAATAATCTCGGACATGGGTGTCTGCGCCGGCACGGTATTGATGTAACGGCCGTCACGCAACACGGTGATGCGGTCGGCAATGCGCTGAATTTCATCCATCTTGTGCGAGATATAGACGATCCCGACGCCCTCTTGGCGCAGCTGGCGAATGATGCGAAACAACTCTTCGATCTCGGCGTTGTTCAGCGCGGCAGTTGGCTCATCCATGATCAGCACGCGCGACTTATGGGATAGGGCCTTGGCAATTTCCACCATCTGCTGGCGCGCCACGGTCAAATCCCCAATGCGGGTTTTGGGCGGCATGGCCAGGTTCATGCGATCAAACAGGGCTTGCGTATCGCGGTTGAGTTTGTCTTCGTCCAGAAACAAGCCCAGTTTGTCTTTAGGTTCCCGACCCAGAAAAATGTTCTGCGCCGCCGTCAGGTGCGACATCAGATACAACTCCTGGTGAATGATGCCAATCGCCAGCGACTGCGCATGGGCCGGGCTGGTGATCTCCACGGGTTTGCCATCCAGCAGCACTTCGCCCTCGTCCCGGGTGTAGACACCGGCCAGGATTTTCATCAGCGTAGATTTGCCAGCACCGTTCTCTCCCATGAGCGCATGCACCTCACCGGCCTGCAGATCAAACTGCACCTCCTGCAAGGCCTTCACGCCAGGGAAGGATTTGCTTAAATTTTTGACGGAAATGAGGGGGGTCACATGAATCCCTGCTTTTTGCAATGGACGCAGCCTAAATGGTTACGCCACCATCCACCAGTAGGGCTTGCCCTGTCACGAACTGCGATTCGTCACTGGCCAGATAAATCACCAACGGGGTGATGTCATCGACCGTAGCGAGACGCCCAACGGGCTGGCGCGCGATGAAGTCCTTCTCGGCCTGCACCGGATCGGCTGCGCTGGCAATGCGGCCGCGCAGCGAGGGCGTGTCGACCGTGCCGGGACACAGCGCGTTACAGCGCACGCCCTGGCGAACAAAATCCGCCGCAATGGATTTAGTCAGGCCGATAACTGCCGCCTTGGTAGCTCCATAAGCGCAGCGGTTGGCAAAGCCTTTGATGCTGGAGGCCATCGACGCCATATTGATGATGGAAACGCTACTACCCCTGGCTTTTGCGTGCGCCAGCATGCCGGGTAAAAAGGCCTGGCACATGCGAAACATACTTTTGACGTTGATGTCAAAACTACGATCCCAGTCGGCTTCAGTGCACTCGACCACGGAGCCATTCACCACAATGCCGGCACAGTTGAAAAGCACGTCCAACGCAGGCGTCCGGGCTGCGAGCGCCTGCACGGCGGCGGCATCACGAACGTCCAGCAATTCGGTCTGAATGGAACTTGATTCCTGCGCCAGACTGGCCAGAAAAATGGAGTCAATATCCGTCGCAATAACCTGCGCGCCCTCAGCTGCGCAAGCCAATGCGCAAGCGCGTCCCATGCCTTGGGCCGCGGCGGTAATAAGTATCGTTTTACCTTGCAATCGACCTTGACGCATTGGCTGAACTCCGATTAAATAATTCATTTATGAATAATCGATTCATATATGAAGGCGAATCATAGCGATGCAAAAGTGCGAAAAGCTTAGCGTTTTCCCTGAGTTTGTAGCAAAAAAATAGCGACAGGAGACCTTTAGCCATGACCAGCAAGCCCGCCAAAAAGGCACGCGCCAACCCCATTGAAAAGACGCCTACAAAAAATGCGGATGAGCGCTATCGAGCCCCTGCTCTGGACAAGGGACTGGACATTCTGGAACTCCTGGCGCAGCAACCCCAAGGCCTGACCCGCGCCGAAATCGTCAAGGAAATGGACCGCAGCGCCAGCGAGATCTACCGCATGCTGGAGCGACTCGTGGCGCGTCAATACGTCATGCGATCACTTTCGGGGGACCGCTATGCACTCAGTCTCAAATTGTTCGCACTAGCCAATCGACACCCCCCCTTGAACCGGATGATTAACCAGGCGTTGCCGGTGATGGATGAATTCGCCCGCATCGCCGAACAGTCCTGTCACTTGGGCGTGTATGACCGTGGCAATGTATTGATTACCGCGCAAATCAACAGTCCGCGCGGCTGGAGCTTTTCTCTGCAACGGGGCGCGCGCGTCGGTCTATTGGATACGGCATCCGGTCATGTTCTGCTGGCGTTCAGCGAAGCCGATGATTTGCAACGTATGCGCGCAGAGCACACCGCCCTGGACGGCGAAGTGCCGATAACTGAGGCGAAATTGCAGGCCGAACTCGATGCCATTCGCACGCGGGGATATTTGGAGCGCGACAGCCAACAATCCTATGGTGTCGTGGATATCTCTTTCCCGATTCTTGGGCCAGACCATTGCGCACTTGCCGCCCTTACCTGCCCCTATATCCGGCGCATCGACACCCACGTCGGTCCCGATTTACAGCAAGCCCGTGCGTTGCTTGGCCAGGCCGCTCACGCCCTGTCATTGACACAAGGCGCAGCGCGTTAAGCCTTCACCTTTTCAAGCACTCCGCGAATAGCCGCCGCAAACTCCCTCGGCATAAACTTGGCCACATACGCGTCGGCGCCGACGCTCTTCACCAGGTTTTCATTGGTACTGCCGGTCAATGAGCTGTGGATGACCACGGGGATGCCGTCGAACTGCTTATCGGCCTTGATGTTGCGGGTCAGCGTAAAGCCATCCATCTCGGGCATTTCAACGTCGGTCAGCACCAGCGCAATTTTGTCTTTCACCCGGCCACCCGCCACTTTGGCATGACCGGCATAGTCCTGCAAAGTGTCCCAGGCCTCTTTGCCGGATTTGGTCATGATGTAGGGCACGCCCATCGCCTTCAGTCCCAACTCGATGACAGAGCGCGCCACGGCCGAATCGTCGGCCACCAGAATAGTGGTGCCTGGCGGCAACTCGACCTCAGGCCCCACCGCTTCGCGGTTGATTTCCTGGGTCGTTGCTGGCATCACATTTTTGAGAATTTGCTCGACATCCAACACCTGAGCCAGGCGCGTATCAGCCCGCGCACCATCCAGACGCGCAATGCCGGTAATCAGCGCGCCAGCCTGACTGGCGTCGGCCGGAAGCACCTGATTCCATTCGAGCCGGACGATTTCGTTAACTTCCTCGACCGCAAAAGCTTGAATCGTGCGGGCGTATTCGGTGACCATCAAAATGGTGCGGCCCTTGGTCGGATTGCAACCCACCACGGCGGGCAAATCGATCACAGGAATGATCTGGCCACGAATATTGGTCACCCCCATCAGGTGTTCATGCGACTGGGCCAATTCCGTAATATGGGGCAGCACCAGGACTTCGCGCACCTTGAACACGTTGATACCAAACAGTTCACGTTGACCCGTATTTTTGGACTCACCCAAGCGAAACAAAAGCAACTCAAACTGGTTGTTCCCCGCCATCTTGCTGCGTTCTTCGATTTCCTGTTCTGCTGATTTTGTCGCCATAGTCACTCCTCTGAAAACTAAGCTGATATTTATATACCGCCAAGCATAGCGGAGCGGCGGTGGTTCCTAACGCAAGTGCTTGAACATCCTGGCGTTAAACCGCTCGGGAATACTGATTCTGCGCGCGCCTTGATGCAACGCAAAGGCTTCGCCCGGACGCAAAGTCCCGGCCTTTGCGACCGAAAGATAGAAGCCGCAAAAACCACTCTGTGCCATAAGCTTGACCGCCATGTTGAAACCCATGGCAGCATTAAATTTGAAGCAAGGCTCGCGCGGTTGTTCTACGTGCAAAGTGCAGTCGCCAAATTCCAGTACGTCGCCCACCCAGACGTCTGCCTCAAGCAAACCGGACAGCGTCAGGTTTTCACCCATTGCACCAAAGGGAAGTTGGTCATCGATTGCAGCCAAGCCGGCCTCTGCCCGCTGCTCGCGCCAGAAACCATAGTGTTCGCTGGGGTAGGCGTAAACCGCTTTTTCGAGACCACCATGCACACTGAGGTCCGCTTGCTCGTCCCCTTCGAGTCCCAGTGCATGGACCCCGACCGGGCCAGAAACCGGCGTCTTGCGAATGGCCGTGAGAATCGCACGTCCACCGATGAGCGCTTTGCGTGCGCTACCCACCTGAATACCGAGAATTTGCATGTTGCCTGCCTTGGGCGGTCTAAAGTTGCTGGTGTGTCACCACACCGGGGCGATTGGAAAAACGCACCTTGGCGTCCTGCTTTTCCAATTGAACCAAAGCGCGTCGTTGGCCATAGACATGCTCCTTGAGCCACGTATATTCAGCATCCAATTCCTCGTCAGTTTTGAGGCGGGTGTGCCAGACGCGCTGCTCGGCGTTCCAGCGATAACCACGGGCTTTCAATTTGTCCTTCGCTTCGAACGGCGCGTTGGTAGCCTGAAGCGAGTAGTTGGGACGGGACACGGCTTGCAGCAATTGGGCCAAGCCTGTGTGTGCGCCTGCCGGCAGTTGTTGTGCCAACACGGCCAGCAACGCATGGCAATCCATCTCTGCACGATGGGCGTCATAAAACCAGCCATTCGCCTGTGCCAGACTCTCTAGTTTTGCCGAACCACGACCTTGTGCCTTCCAGTCAATGTCTGCAAACGAGCAGGCCCAATTCAAGTGCGCAAACTGCGCCATTCGGTTCTCGACAAACGGTCGGTCAAAGCCTGCGTTGTGGGCGATCACCAGGTCCACACCGTCTAGCAGCTCTGCCACCCGAGCTTCGTCCAAATGCTGGCCCTCCACATCTGCGTCATGGATGCCCGTCAGCGCCACGACCTCAGGCGGAATGGGTTTGCCCGGATCTTCCAGACCGTCATACACCTGCACCGGGCCCACCGGCAAACCCGTGGCGTTGTCGATGTCCACGCGCAGCATAGCCAATTCAATAATCTTTTCCCGGCCCTGGTCCAAGCCGGTGGTTTCGGTGTCCAGCACGACCACCCGGGTAACGGAGCCGGTTGGCGCACCGGGCCAACTCAGTTGGGGCTTGAGGCGTCGCAACACGCGAAAGTCGCCCTGCACTTCCAACTGCTGGGCCATGGCCTCCAAAAATGCAGCATCCGGCGCGACCTTGGAAATAGCGCCAGCGGTCAGCACACTCGCAAGCTCGGTCGCATGGGGGTTAGCCAGGTTGGGTGCGTCGTAGACTGGCTGCGCAGCAGTTTGTGGCAATGTCCTGGAGGCGGCCACACGTTTGGCGCGCTTGGGCTTTTCATGCACCGGTGCGGGCAATTCAGGAAACAAATCGAGTGCGACGTGTGGCGTGTTCAAAGAAACCTCTTGGCTATGGCGCGGGTGAATGGTGCTTGCATTATTGCCTCTATCATCCCACGCAGACTAAACCTCAACGCCTCAGGAAAGCACATGGCAACAGCCTTATCAACCGCAGCCCCCATCCGTCCCTTGAAAGGTGTACGAATCTTGAGTTTGGCACTGAATTTGCCAGGCCCTGCCGCGCTCATGCGTTGCAAGGCTATGGGAGCCGCCTGCGTCAAACTCGAACCGCCCGCACACCCTGCTGCCCCCAAAGGATCATCCGGCGACCCCATGGCTATTTACGCGCAATCTGCCTATGTGGCGATGCACCAAGGCGTCAAAACCTTGAGCGCAGACCTGAAGGCAGATGCCGGTCGCAAGGTCTTGCAGCGCGAACTCAGCAAGGCGGATGTTTTGATCACGTCGTTCCGGCCCTCGGCTTTAGAGAAGCTGGGACTTGGTTGGAAAACCTTGCACAAAACCTACCCGCAGCTCTCCATGGTTGCCATCGTAGGCGCGCCCGGGATACGCGCCGAGGAACCGGGGCACGACCTCACCTACATGGCCGAAAACGACCTGATCACCGGCTTGAATCTGCCGGCAAGCCTCTACGCAGACATGGGCGGTTCGCTGATGGTGAGCGAGGCTGTACTGCAAACCCGACTGCAACAATTGCAAAGCGGAAAGAGTGTGCGACTGGAAGTCGCCCTGTCGGATGCTGCGGGCTACCTGGGGCTTCCGCGCGCATGGGGCCTCACCACCAGCGGCGCCACGGTAGGAGGCGGTCATGCCGGCTACAGCGTCTACGCCTGCAAAGACGGTCGCGTTGCAGTCGCCGCCCTGGAACCGCATTTTGCCGCCGCCTTGGGCGCCGCTGCAGGCTTGCCGGACACCACCATTCAGGCGATGTTCAAGCCCGCATCGCGTGCGGCAATCGCAGCCTTTTTGGCTGGCAAGACCCGCAAGCAACTCGATGCCCTGGCAATAGCCAAAGACATTCCAATGCATACCCTGAAGTGACCCGCGTGGACAAACTGCTCCGCGCCTCGGATTTACGACCCGAGTTAACCTCTATTGCACGCTACACACCGGGCCTGCAGCGGTGTCTTGAGACGACAGCGTGTTGACCTCAACCGCCTTGGACTGACCCGCAATCGTTGCGTCACCGGTGCCATCTG
>CAIQEX010000732.1 GCA_903870955.1 uncultured beta proteobacterium | reverse complement strand
GTCGCGTTGAGCATCTCTCTCAACAGGCTTGGTGATTGGCCACTACCAATCATTGGCGGACGGCTGCGCATTGCACGCAGCCCGAACCAAGGCATCTTCTGCAGTCGGGGTCAGAAGACACTTAAAAGCACTGCACATTGCAGGGCTTTTAGGTGCGCTCTGAAAGCGCAAAAGGCCGGTCCGAAAACCAGCCCCTTGTAACTCGAGATTGGAGCGTAGCGAGCGGGAGTCAGTTTGCCGTGAGAAGCGCAACCGTACTTGCGTACGGTGAGCATCGCAGCGGCAAAATGGCCCCGCGCAGTAGCTCCAAGCCGAATTACTTGATTTCGACCTTGGCGCCAGCTTCGATGAGCTTCTTGGCAGCAGCGTCAGCGTCGGCCTTGGAGATGCCTTCTTTGACGTTCTTGGGTGCGCCGTCAACCAGGTCCTTGGCTTCTTTGAGGCCCAGACCGGTGATTTCACGCACGGCCTTGATGACCGAAACCTTAGCAGCGCCGGCTTCAACCAGCACCACGTTGAACTCTGTCTGCTCTTCAGCAACAGCAGCCACGGCGCCGCCGCCAGCTGCGGGTGCCGACATAGCTGCAGCGCTCACACCAAATTTCTCTTCGATGGCTTTCACCAGGTCGTTGAGTTCCATGACCGTCATGCTGTCCAGCGCGGTCAAAAATGCGTCTTTATCGAATGCCATTTTGATTTCCTAACAAGTTTGGTTACTACGGGTCGCGCAATTACGCTGCGACTTCGGCGGCGGCCTCGGGGGCTGCCTCGGCGGGAGCAACAACTGCACCCGCGCCTCTTTGTTCCGCCAGAGCCGCCAGCACACGTGCCGTACGGGAAATGGGGGACTGCATCAAGCCCAACAACTGTGCCAACAACACTTCCTTGGAAGGGATGCTTGCCAATTGCTTTACGCCGTTCACGTCCAGGGCTTTTCCGCCGTACGCACCTGCGCGAATCACCAACTTGTCGTTGGTTTTCGCGAATTCGGTCACCACCTTGGCGGCGGCGACTGCGTCTACAGAAAAGCCATAGATCAGAGGACCGGACATCTGGTCTGCGACGATTTCAAATGCACTACCGGCAACAGCGCGGCGGGCCAAGGTGTTTTTCAACACACTCAGACTCACACCGGCGCTGCGCGCGTTGTTGCGCAGTTTGGTCATGTCAGCGACCGTGATGCCGCGGTATTCCGCGATCACAAGCGTTTGAGCTTTAGCGGCGAGGCCGGTCACATCACTGATGACCGCTTCTTTCTCACTGCGATTCAGACTCAAGGTCTACTCCTTAAATATGCGCTTTACGGCGAAAGCCGTTCCACGCTCCACATTGCAGCGACCAACTGTTAACGAAACTCTCATTCCATCTGCAGCGGGATCGCCATCTGCGTTGGCATGGATTCCAGCTTTAACACCGGAGTCCGTAATTAAGTGCAGTCGCCTGCACGCCAACGGTCTTGGATGACCTGCCAGCACCTTGCGGCACCAGCAGCCCACCACATCAGGCCACCCTTGCGGACGACCTAAATTTTTATTGCAATTACGCTGCGATGGTTTGAATGTCCACGCGGACACCCACACCCATCGTGGACGAAACTGCCACCTTGCGCAAATACACACCCTTGCTTGTCGCCGGCTTAGCCTTGTTCAGGGCGTCAACCAGTGCAGCCAAGTTACCTTGCAGCTTGTCGGTGTCGAAAGAACGACGACCGATGGTGCCGTGCACAATGCCAGCCTTGTCAACGCGGAACTGCACTTGACCAGCCTTGGCGTTCTTCACAGCCGTAGCGACGTCAGGAGTTACCGTGCCAACCTTGGGGTTAGGCATCAAACCACGTGGGCCCAGAATTTGACCCAAAGTACCCACGACGCGCATTGCGTCAGGTGCAGCGATCACCACATCGAAGGGCATGTCGCCGGCCTTGACCATGGCGGCCAGGTCGTCCATACCGACGATGTCAGCACCAGCAGCACGGGCTTCTTCAGCCTTGGCGCCTTGCGCAAACACAGCCACGCGCTTGGTTTTGCCGGTGCCGTTTGGCAGTACGACAGCACCACGCACAACCTGGTCAGACTTCTTGGCGTCAACGCCGAGTTGCACTGCCACGTCGATCGATTCGTCAAACTTGGCGTTGGCAAATTCTTTGACCAGACCCAGTGCATCGCTCAGGGGATACAGCTTGGTGCTTTCAATCTTGCCGACTTGGGTCTTTTGTTTTTTAGTGAGCTTGGTCATTTACACGCCCTCCACAATCACGCCCATCGAGCGGGCAGAACCGGCGATGGTACGCACAGCTGCTTCCAGGTCGGCGGCATTCATGTCTTTCATCTTGGTCTTGGCGATTTCTTCGAGCTGGGCCCGGGTAATCTTGCCAACCTTGTCGACGTGCGGACGGGCAGAGCCCTTGTCCAACTTCACAGCCTTCTTGATCAGAACCGTCGCAGGCGGGGTCTTGATGATGAAAGTGAAGCTCTTGTCTGCAAATGCAGTGATCACCACAGGCAGTGGCAGTCCGGGCTCAACACCTTGGGTCTGCGCATTGAATGCCTTGCAGAATTCCATGATGTTCAAACCACGTTGACCCAGAGCCGGGCCGATCGGGGGGGATGGATTGGCTTTACCAGCTGGCACTTGCAGCTTGATGAAACCAACGATTTTCTTCGCCATGATTTCTCCTTACGGGTAATAACGCTTTGGTGCTGACTGATTCAGCTCCTGGGCTCCCCGGGGTTAACGACTCTTTTCTAAAAGTCGGCACCGAGTCGGATAGTGCCGCCAATTGCCGGGCGCTTGCACGCCCGAAAACTTTGTCTAATTCAAGTCTTTTGTCAGGTTTTTTCGATTTGCGAAAATTCCAGCTCAACCGGCGTAGAGCGACCAAAAATGGTGACCGATACGCGGACCTTGCTCTTTTCGTAATTGACGTCTTCCACCGAACCATTGAAGTCGGTAAAAGGGCCGTCCTTGACGCGCACGTACTCGCCAACCACAAACTCGACTTTGTGGCGCGGCTTGTCGGTACCTTCCTGCATCTGGTTGACGATCTTCATGACCTCGGCTTCGGAGATGGGGGCCGGGCGATTCTTCGCGCCACCCACAAAACCGGTCACCTTGTTGGTGTGCTTCACCAGATGCCAGGACTCGTCATCCATCACCATTTCGACCAGCACGTAGCCGGGGAAGAATTTGCGTTCAGTGGTCTTCTTCTGGCCGTTCTTGATTTCAACCACTTCTTCCATGGGAACCAGAATCCGGCCGAACTTGTTTTGCATACCAGCGCGGTTAATACGCTCAAGTATGTTGCGCTCCACGGCTTTTTCCATGCCGGAATATGCATGCACCACGTACCAACGCAAATCCGGATTCACCGGAGCGGCTGCAGGAACTTCTGCAACAGGGGTTTCAACAGTGTCAGTCATTATTTTTTCCAGCCCAGAATCAAGTCGTAAAAGAGCCATTCCAGCGTTTTATCGGTAAGCCAGAGAAACAGGGCCATGATCAACACAAAACCAAATACATAGGCAGTAACCTGGATCGCCTCTTTACGGGCAGGCCAGACCACCTTCTTGACTTCACGCCAGGCGTCACGACCAAAGGCCGCCAATTGACGACCGGTTTCCGCCATAAAGAAAACCACAACAGCGCCCGCCAGGCAGACCAGAAATACCGCCCACTGCACCAATTGGCCCTGCTTACCAAGCATGTAAAAGGCTGCCAAAGCCGCAATCACCAATGCAGCAGCCGCACCCAGCTTGGCTTTATCTGCCCCAGTGTTAACGGTTTGAACTTGTGTAGTAGCCATATTTCTCTAACTTTGCGCGCTTCTAATTGGTTTTAAATCCAGCACCCTTAAGACGCTGAAGCCCGCTACGTTGTAGCGGGCCTTATTTGCCACCTCTGTCTCAATCAGGTGGCAGGGGCAGTAGGAATCGAACCTACAACCTTCGGTTTTGGAGACCGACGCTCTGCCAATTGAGCTATACCCCTATGACTCTCATTTAGGCAATGATCTTGGCAACCACACCAGCGCCCACGGTACGACCGCCTTCGCGAATAGCGAAGCGCAGGCCTTCTTCCATGGCGATGGGGTTGATCAGCTTGACCGTGCTCGACACGTTGTCACCAGGCATCACCATTTCTTTGCCTTCTGGCAACTCGATCGCACCGGTCACGTCCGTGGTACGGAAGTAGAACTGGGGACGGTAGTTGTTGAAGAATGGTGTGTGGCGTCCGCCCTCATCCTTGCTTAAGACGTAAATTTCGCCCGTGAAGTGGGTGTGTGGCTTGATCGAGTTGGGCTTGCACAGCACTTGGCCGCGCTCAACTTCTTCACGCTTGGTGCCGCGCAACAGAATACCAACGTTGTCGCCTGCTTGACCTTGGTCGAGCAACTTGCGGAACATTTCCACGCCGGTGCAGGTGGTCTTGAGCGTGGGCTTGATACCCACAATTTCAATTTCTTCACCAACCTTGACAACGCCGCGCTCAACGCGACCGGTCACCACGGTACCGCGACCGGAGATGGAGAACACGTCTTCCACGGGCATCAGGAAAGCACCGTCCACTGCGCGCTCGGGCAGGGGAATGTAGCTGTCCAGTGCTTCGGCCAGCTTCATGATCGCGAGTTCGCCCAGTTCACCCTTGTCGCCTTCCATGGCGAGCTTGGCAGAGCCGTGGATGATGGGGGTCTTGTCGCCGGGGAAATCGTATTTGTCGAGCAGCTCGCGCACTTCCATTTCAACCAGTTCGAGCAGTTCGGCGTCATCCACCATGTCGCACTTGTTCAGGAACACGATGATGTAAGGCACACCCACCTGACGGGCCAGCAGAATGTGCTCGCGGGTCTGGGGCATGGGGCCGTCGGCTGCGGAGCAAACCAGGATAGCGCCGTCCATTTGGGCCGCGCCAGTGATCATGTTCTTCACATAGTCGGCGTGTCCAGGGCAATCCACGTGGGCGTAATGGCGGTTAGCCGTTTCGTATTCCACGTGTGCGGTGTTGATGGTAATACCGCGGGCTTTTTCTTCCGGCGCAGCATCGATCTGGTCATAGGCCTTGGCCGTACCGCCAAACTTGGCAGCCAGAATCGTGGTGATGGCAGCCGTCAGCGTGGTCTTGCCGTGGTCAACGTGGCCAATCGTGCCCACATTGACGTGAGGCTTGGTACGTGTGAATTTTTCTTTACCCAT
>CAIQEX010000731.1 GCA_903870955.1 uncultured beta proteobacterium | reverse complement strand
GTGCACGACCTTCCCGGCGTTGCGGCCTGGATTGCCGGCGCGTTGGCCGAGCAGGACTTCCTGGATTTCGAAGAGCCCTATCGACTCAAGCGTTGAACCTGTCTTCCATCAAAACCGCGATGACCTTGTCTCATCCCATGGAAGGCAAGCTTTGAAAACCTACCTCGTTGGCGGAGCGGTGCGTGATGCGCTGATGGGGCTTCCCATGTGCGACCGCGACTGGGTCGCGGTGGGTGCAACGCCGCAGGAGTTGTTGCGCCAGGGATATGTGCAGGTGGGGCGCGACTTCCCGGTATTTTTGCATCCGCGCAGCCATGAGGAATATGCCTTGGCCCGCACCGAGCGCAACACGGCTCCCGGCTACAAAGGCTTTGCCGTGCATGCCGAACCCACTGTGACTCTGGAAGAGGACCTGGCCCGGCGCGATTTGACGATGAACGCCATAGCACTGCCAGAAGGAAAATTGCGGCCCGATGGCAGCTTTGACCCCGTTGACCTGATTGACCCTTACCGGGGCCACGCCGACATTGCGGCCCGGGTCCTGCGGCACGTGACGCCAGCATTCCGTGAAGACCCGGTTCGTATTTTGCGGTTGGCGCGCTTTGCCGCGCGCTTCGCCGACTACCATGCCGCCCCCGAGACGCTGACGCTCATGCGGCAGATGGTGGACGACGGTGAAGTGGACCACCTGGTGGCGGAGCGGGTTTGGCAAGAGCTCGCCAAGGGCCTGATGGAGCAGGCTCCGGCGCGTATGTTTGCGGTGCTGCGGGACTGCGGGGCACTCAAACATTTGCTGCCTGAAGTGGACCGTTTGTGGGGCGTGCCACAAAGTGTCGAACACCACCCCGAGGTCGATACAGGCGTGCATGTGATGTTGGTGCTGGATGTTGCGGTGCAAATGGGCGCTGGCCTGGCCGTGCGCTTTGCCTGCCTTACCCACGACCTGGGCAAGGGCACTACGCCCGCCGACGTTTTGCCGCGCCACATTGGGCATGAGGGACGCAGCGTCCAGTTGTTGCAGGCAGTGTGCAAGCGCCTGCGCGTGCCGCACGAATGTGCCGATCTGGCCGAGGTGGTGGCGCGTGAACACGGCAATATCCATCGTTCTGAAGGCTTGGGTGCCGATGCCACGCTGCGGCTGCTGGAGCGCTGTGACGCCATCCGCAAACCAGCCCGTTTTGCCGAAGTGCTAATGGCTTGTGAATGCGACGCCCGGGGCAGGGCGGGTCTGCAAGATTCACCTTACCCGCAACGCGGGCGCCTGCTTTTGGCATTGGAGCGGGTGCTCGCGGTCGCCACTGCGCCGGTGGCTGACGCTGCCGTCGCGAAGGGGGCTAGCGGTGTTCAGATTGGTGCAGCCGTGCGCCGTGCCCGTCTGGAGGCGCTGACCGTAACGACTTAGTACCCATGCACGGGTCAGGGAGACTCTTGGTGTTTCCCCTAGTGTGCAGATTGTCAGAAACCGTGATACTTGGTTTTCTGTCCGAACTAACTCATGCAATTCATGGTGGGCAACGGCAGGAAGTCCATTCAATACAGGTGCCCATCTCGGGCTTTTTTTCTGGAGACACATATGAAATTTAAACGTCAATTGACCGCATTGGCATTCGCCTTGGCTGCAGGCTCTTCTTTTGCTGAACTGGTTGTCGGCGTGAGCTACGACGCGTTTCAGGAAGAGCGCTGGAAAACCGACGAAGCCGCTATCAAGGCTGAGTTGGCCAAATCCGGTGCCAAGTACATCATGTCCGACGCAGGTGCCTCCACCGAGAAGCAATTGACGGACATCGACGGTCTGATCGCCAAGGGCGCCAAGGTCCTGATCATTCTGGGTCGCGACAAGGACGCCATCCTGCCTGCCGTGAACAAGGCCAACCAGCTGAAGATCCCAGTGATCGCCTATGACCGCCTGTTCGAAGCTCCTGGCGTGACTTACATCACGTTTGACAACAAGGAAGTCGGCCGTATGACTGCCCGCGCTATCCTGGCTGTCAAGCCCAAGGGCAACTTCGCCATCATCAAGGGTGACCCAGGCGACAACAACGCCAACTTCCTGCGCGAAGGCCAGGGCGAAGTGCTGGAAGCTTCTCTGAAGAGCGGCGATGTGAAGATCGTTGGTGAAGAGTTCACCGCCGGTTGGAACCCACAGAATGCCCAGAAAAACATGGAACAGATTCTGACCAAGAACGGCAACAAGGTTGACGCCGTGATCTGCCAGAACGACGGTATGGCTGGTGGTGTGGTTGCTGCTTTGACCGCCAAGGGTCTGCAAGGTATTCCAGTGTCCGGCCAGGACGGTGACCACGCTGCGCTGAACCGCGTTGCGCTGGGTACCCAGACCGTGTCGGTTTGGAAGAACTCTGCTGATCTGGGTACTGCAGCTGCCAAGGCCGCTGTGGAACTGGGCGCAGGCAAGGCTGTGACCGGCGCTGCTGACTGGGCTGGCGGCCCCAAGAAGATGAGCCTCAAGTCCATCTTCCTGAAGCCTATCCCTGTGACTATGGCCAATCTGGATGTCGTGCTGAAGGCCGGCTACATCAAGAAGGACGCTCTGTGCAAGGGCGCTGATGCATCCAAAGTTGCTGCCTGCAAATAAGTCTTTTCTTTAAGACTGGTTAAGTCCATCACCGCGGGCCGGGCTCACGCCTTGCGCCCGCGGTGTCATTTTGGAATCTGTGTTTTGGATCCCGTTTGGAGAAGTCAATGAATCAAGCATTACAGAACTTGAAGCATTCGACGGTCGATTGGCGCATGGTGCTGATGGCCGGAGTGCTGGTGGTGATCACCGTAATTTTTAACGTGTTGTCAGAGGGCATCTTTTTCTCTGCCGAGAATCTGTACAACATTGCGCAGCAAACTGCGGTGGTGGGCATTCTTGCCACGGTCATGGTGCTGATTATTGTGGCTCGCCATATCGACCTGTCGGTCGGCTCGGTCATGGGTTTTGTCGGCGTGCTGATCGCCTTTCTGATTTACACCGCCAACTGGTCCTGGCCTGCAGCCTGTCTGGCTGGTCTGGCCGCAGCCATTGTGGTTGCCATGTACCAGGGCGCCTTGACGGCCTTTGTTGGCGTCCCGTCCTTTGTCGTCACGCTGGGCGGATTGATGTCGTTCCGTGGTGCGGCCTATCTGGTTGCCGACGGCAAGACCCAACCCATCGCTGACCCCTTCTTCCTGAAACTCGGAGGCGGCTACAACGGCGGCATCGGCACCACACCCAGCTGGATTTTGGGTGGTCTGATTTGCGTGGTCATCGCTGTTTCGATGCTGAGCAAGCGCCGCAACAAAAATCTCCATGATGTGCCCAACAATCCGTTTGCCGTGGACGCCTTTTTTGCGCTGATTCCCATGGTCATCGTGCTAGGTTTTGTGGCCGTCATGAACGCCTATCAAATTCCGGGCAAGGACGATGCCCAGGGCATTCCCATCCCCGTGTTGATCTGGGGTGTGGTTGCTGTGTTCATGGCCTTCCTGGTCAAGCGCACGCGCTTTGGTCGCTACGTGTTTGCCATGGGTGGCAATCCTGATGCGGCTGCGCTGGTCGGTATTCCGGTCAAGCGCGTCACCATGCTGCTGTTTCTGTTGTTGGCGGTACTGACCACGATTGCCGCCATCGTCGCGATCTCGCGTTTGAATGCCGGTACCAACTCGCTGGGTAACAGCGCTGAATTGCTGGTTATCGCCGCCACCGTGATTGGTGGTACGGCTCTGGCAGGCGGCAGCGGCACGATTCTCGGATCGGTGCTGGGCGCCCTCATCATGCAATGCATTGACAGCGGCATGCTGCTGCTCGACGTATCCATTGGTACCCGTTACGTGATCATCGGCCAGGTTCTGATCGCAGCGGTGGTGTTTGACGTGGCCTATCGCAAATGGACAGGAGACGTACTGTGAGCACTGAAACCCTAAATGCGGAAGCCGCAGCCAAGCGGGCCAAAATTGACCTCAATAAATGCCTGGTTGAACTCCGTAACATCAAAAAAGCCTTCGGTGGCGTGCATGCGGTAGACGACGTCAGCATCAACCTCTACCCGGGTGAAGTGGTGGCCGTGTTGGGCCACAACGGTGCGGGCAAGTCCACGCTCATGAAGATGCTGGCCGGTGCCTATCCGATTGACAGTGGCGAGGTGATCATCAATGGTGAAAAGGCCCATATCCGCACCCCTGCCGATGCACAGGCAGCGGGCATTGAGTCGATCTACCAGACGCTGGCATTGGCCGACAACCTGGACTCTGTGGCGAACTTGTTTTTGGGGCGTGAGCTGCTGACCAAATGGAACACCCTGGACGATCTGCGCATGGATGCGGCGGGCCGTAAAGTGTTTCAACGCTTGAACAAAAATTTCAAGAATTACCACATACCGGTGCGGCGTCTCTCGGGTGGTCAGCGCCAAGTGGTTGCGATCTCACGGGCCATTTACTTCAACGCCCAGATCCTGATCATGGACGAGCCCACTGCAGCACTCGGCCCGGAAGAGACCGCCATGGTGGCCCGGTTGATCGAACAGCTCAAGGCCGAAGGCGTGGGTATCTTCTTGATCAGCCACGACATGCACGACGTGTTTGCCCTGAGTGACCGCTTGTCGGTGATGAAGAACGGCAAGCTGGTGGGAACCTACAAGACCTCGGACGTCAATGAAGATGAAGTGCTGGGCATGATTATTCTGGGCAAGAAGCCCGAAGGCAAAGCGCAGACCGAGCGTCCTGCACGCTGAGCGCGGTGGTAGGACTCGAAGCAGGCAGAACTGCATGAATGCGACGGGTGATTTGCAACTGCTCAAGCGTATCAACCGCAGCGTGCTGCTGCGGTTGATACGTAGCCAACCGGGTCAGTCGCGTGCGCGTCTGGCCGTCCTGAGCGGGTTAACCAAGTCCACGGTGAGCGCCTTGGTGCGTGAACTTCTGGACGAACACTGGCTTTGTGAAGCGGACGCGCCAGTGGCCGCGCAGGGCATGGGCAGACCGTCCACGCCCTTGAACATCGACACCACCAAACGCGTGCTCATCGGCATTGAGATTGCGGTGGACTGCGTACGGCTGGTGAGTGTGTCGCTCGGCGGTGTCATTCTTGAGCAAGTCGAAGAACCGCTGCGTGACCGCAATCCTGCCAAGGCCTGCAAGCAGGTGGGCAAACTCGTGCGTGCGCTGTGCCGCCATATAGACGAGAACAAACTGATCCTGTCCGGAGTCGGCGTTTGTCTGCCGGGCGCGGTGGATGGTGCGTTGGGCTTGGTGCGGCTGGCCCCGAATCTGGGTTGGCGCAACCTGCCTTTTATGGCCATGCTGGCCGCTGAATTTGCCAAACTGGGAATACCCGAGGCGCAAATTCATTTGCAAAATGATGCGGACGCGGCGGCTTTGGGTGAATACGAGTTCGGCGGCAGCGGCGATGACTCGCTCATCTTTATCAACTGTGATGTCGGTGTTGGCGCTGGAATTGTGCTGAACGACCGGTTGTTTACCGGTTTTCTGGGTGCAGCCGGGGAAATTGGGCATAGCATTTTGCAGGTCGGCGGTCCGCTGTGCTCCTGCGGTCGCAGGGGCTGTGCAGAGGCCTTCATCGGTGCACGCGCCCTGGACAGCAAACCGGGTGTGGTCAAGGGCGGACAGTACCTCGGCGTGCTGTTGCAAAACCTGGATGCCATGTTCAATCCCCATGTCATTGTGGTCGGTGGGCGCTCTTGCATTGACCACCCCAGCCTGATCGATGCGGCGCGCGCCACACAACTGGACTATGCCCGGGTTGCAGGTCTGCAAAGCCCGGTCGTGCGGCCGGCGCGTTTTGGTGTGCAGGCTGCAGCCGTGGGTGCTGCGGCTTTGGTGTTGCACCATTTTTTACGACCCCTCCTTAAAGAAGCGAACCATGTATCTGGGAATTGATATCGGCACCTCGGAAGTCAAGGCGCTGTTGCTGAATGACCAGCATCAGGTCATCGCAACTGCCGGAGCGACGCTGGAAGTTTCGCGCCCGCACCCGGGGCACAGTGAGCAGGACCCGGCCAGTTGGTGGGCAGCGACCTGCCATGCGCTGCAATTGCTGCAACAGCAGCACCCGGGAGACTTCGGTGCAGTGCAGGCGATTGGCCTGTCCGGTCAGATGCATGGTGCGGTACTACTGGACGCGGCGGACAAGGTGTTGCGTCCGGCCATTCTGTGGAACGATACCCGCTGCGCGCTGGAGTGCGAGGAGATGATGGCCGAGTTGCCCTCTGCCGCACAGCTGGCGGGTAGCCTCATCATGCCGGGCTTTACTGCGCCCAAGTTGCGTTGGGTCGCCAAACACGAGCCACAGGTGTTCGCCCAGGTGGCCAAGGTTGTCCTGCCTAAAGACTACGTGCGGTTGATGCTGACGGGCGAGCACATTACCGATTTATCCGATGCCAGTGGCACGGCTTGGCTGGACGTGGAAAAGCGCGCCTGGTCGCCCGAGCTACTCGCATTGACACGCATGACCGTAGCGCACATGCCGCGTGTCGTCGAGGGCAGTGCGCCCGGTGGTCAATTGTCCGCAAACGTTGCCAACCAGTTGGGTTTAAAGCCCGGCATTGTGGTGGCAGGTGGGGCAGGGGACAACGCCTCCAGTGCCGTGGGCATGGGGGCCGTCAATGCCGGTGAAGGCTTCCTGTCGTTGGGTACCAGCGGCGTGCTGTTTGTGGTCACGCCCAGCTTTGCGCCCAACGCGGCCAGCGCCACCCATGCCTTCTGCCACGCCGTGCCGGCCACCTGGCACCAGATGAGCGTGATGCTCTCTGCCGCCAGTTGCCTGCAGTGGGCCAGGCAGGCCTTTGGCGCTGCGTCTGAGAGTGAGCTTGAAGCCAAGGCCGCAGGCTTGTCTTTCGAAGAGCGTGCCGCAGCACCTTTGTTTTTGCCCTACCTGAGTGGCGAGCGCACACCCCACAACGATGCGGTGACGCGTGGCAGTTTGCATGGTTTGAGTCACAGCAGTGACCAGGCCGCGCTGGCTTATGCGGTGATTGAAGGCGTGACGTTTGGCTTGACTGATGGGTTGAACGCACTCAAGAAGGCCGGCAGCAACGTGACGCGTCTGTCGCTTGTTGGTGGTGGGGCGCGCAGTGCTTTCTGGGCCCAGCAACTGGCCTCGTCCTTGAATGTCGAGATCGTCACCCACGCCGAGTCCACGGCCGGTGGTGCCTTGGGCGCCGCGCGGCTCGGCTGGTTGGCCACCGGCGCATCGCTTGCGCAGGTGTGTACCCAACCGGCAGTCAGCAAGAGTTATTTGCCCGATGCGAAAGAGCAGACATTTTTAGCGCCGCGTTACGCCCAATTTCAGGGCCTCTATCCCGCGCTCAAGGCTTTGCATTAAGCCTGTGCGCAATCTACCCGCCAATCCAACAAGCCAACCCAACAAGTCAACCCGATAAGGAAACACCATGAGCAGCTATTTCAACGCCATCTCCCCCATAGCCTTTGAAGGCAAAGACTCCAAAAACCCCCTGGCCTTCAAGTGGTACGACAAGAACCGCATCGTCGCCGGCAAGCGCATGGAAGACCACTTGCGTTTTGCCGTGTGCTATTGGCACAGCTTCTGCTGGGATGGACGCGACCCCTTTGGCGGTGACAGCTTCGAGCGTCCCTGGCAGCACATGAGCGACCCCATGGCCGCGGCCAAATCCAAGGCCGACACGGCCTTTGAGTTCTTCTCCAAACTGGGCGCACCGTACTACTGTTTTCATGACCGCGACGTGGCGCCCGAAGGCAACACGCCGCGCGAAAGCGTCGCCAACTTCCATGCCATGGTCGATGTGCTGGCCAGGAAGCAGCAGGACACGGGCATGAAGCTTTTGTGGGGCACGGCCAATCTGTTTAGCCACAGAAGGTTTATGTCCGGAGCGGCCACCAACCCCAACCCTGAACTCTTTGCATTGGCTGCCTTGCAGGTAAAAGAAGCCATGGATGCCACGCTCAAACTCGGCGGCGAAAACTATGTGCTGTGGGGCGGCCGCGAAGGCTACGAAACCTTGCTCAACACGCGCATGGGCCAGGAGTTGAACCAGATGGGTCGCTTCCTGAATATGGTGGTCGAATACAAGCACAAGATCGGCTTCAAGGGCACCATCCTGATTGAACCCAAACCGCGCGAGCCTTCCAAGCACCAGTACGACTTTGACACCGCTACGGTGTTTGGCTTCCTGCAGAAGCACGGACTCGAAAAGGAAATCAAGGTCAACATCGAAGCCAACCACGCCACGCTGGCCGGCCACAGTTTCGAACATGAAATCGCCACGGCGATTGACCTGGGAATCTTCGGCTCCATCGACATGAACCGCGGCGACATGCAGTGCCAGTGGGACACCGACCAGTTCCCCAACAACATCCCGGAAACGGCGCTGATCATGTACCTGATTTTGCAGGCTGGCGGCTTCACCACCGGTGGGGTGAACTTTGACAGCAAGGTGCGCCGCCAGTCGATCGATCCGGAAGACATGTTCCTGGGCCACATCGGCGCCATGGACGTCAGTGCGCGCGCCTTGGTGATTGCCGATGCCATGATCACCGACGGACGTTTTGCCAAGGTCACCGCCGATCGCTATGCCGGCTGGGATACGGACTTCGGCAAGGACGTGATGGCGGGCCGGCTGGGGCTGGACGCTGTGGCCGCCCGCGTGCTGGAACACAACACCGATACGCGTCCGGTATCCGGTCGCCAGGAAGGCATTGAGAACCTGCTGAATTCGTTCATCTAAGAAAAAATAGTCACGCACAGCGGGACGTCGTTTGAACAAAAAATAGAGGTTTAACCATGAAAAAAGTAGTCTGGGGCGTGCTCAGCACCGCCAAAATCGGCTGGGAGAAGGTCATGCCCGCCATGCTCAAAAGCGAGCATTGCGAGATCCGCGCCCTGGCCTCGCGAAACCTGGAAAAGGGCCGCAAGCTGGCCGATCAGTTCGGTATTCCCAAGGCCTATGGCAGCTACGAAGAACTGCTGGCGGATCCGGAAATCGAAGCCATCTACAACCCGCTGCCGAACCACGAACACGTGCCTCTGACACTGGCCGCTGCCCGTGCGGGCAAGCATGTGCTGTGCGAGAAGCCGGTGGCTCTCAATGCCAAAGAGGCCGAGCAATTGCGCGAAGTGGCGGACAAGGTGCACATCATGGAAGCCTTCATGGTGCGCTTCCATCCGCAGTGGCTGTCGGTGCGTGATCGCGTGCGCGCTGGCGAACTCGGCGATGTGCGTTCCATCCAGAGTTATTTTTCCTACTTCAATACCGACGGCAACAACATTCGCAACATGGCCGATATTGGCGGTGGCGCGCTCTATGACATCGGCTGCTACCCCATCGTCACGGCGCGCTTTTTGTTTGGCTGCGAGCCACTGCGTGCGATTGCGCTGGTGGACCGTGACCCGGTCTTCAGGACCGACCGTATGGTCAGCGGCCTGCTGGACTTTGGCAACGGCCGTCGCCTGGATTTCACGGTCTCCACACAGTCGGTGACTTACCAGCGCGTGCAGATCTGTGGCACCCAGAAACGAATTGAAATCCAGATTCCGTTCAACGCCCCTTTGGGCGGCCCCACCGATGTGTTGACCGACAACGGCGCGCGTCTGGACCTGGGCTCAACGATCACCGAGACCATTCCCGCCTGTGACATGTACACGCTGGAAATCGATGCTTTCTCGCGGGTGGTGCGCGGCGAGATTCCATTGCCCTATGGCGTGGAAGATGCCATCCTGAACATGCGTGTGATCGACGCGCTGTTTGCGTCGGAGAAGACGGGTGCCTGGGTCCATGTTTAAAAAAGTTCCACTTTTTGTCGCAGCAGCTTTGGCGTTGCAAGGCGCGGGCATGGGAGCCGCGGTGGCCGACGCGTCTGCGCCGGCCATTCCCCATTTCATCGAAGAGACCGATGCTGCCGGACTGCAAAGTCGCTTTGACGGTCAGGACGAGTTCATGGTCGGTGGCGGTGTGGCCGTGTTCGATTGCGATGGTGACGGCCTGCCCGAGGTCTACGTGACAGGTGGCGTCAACAAGGCCAAGTTCTATCGCAACCAAAGCAAACGCGGTGGCGCCATCAAGCTGAAGGAAGAGCGCTCGGGTCTGGAACTGACCAATGCCACCGGTGCCTACCCGATTGATATCGATGGCGATGGCAACATCGATCTGGTGGTGCTGCGGGTCGGTGAAGTGGAAGTGTTTCGCGGCGTGGGCCAATGCAAGTTTGAGCGCGCCAACCAGAAGTGGAATATCCCGCCCAACAACGATTGGCACACCGCTTTCTCGGCCACATGGGAAAAGGGCAATAGCATGCCGACCCTGGCCTTTGGCACCTATTACGACCGCAGTCGCCCGGACTTTCCCTGGGGCACCTGCACGCCGGGCTGGCTGTTGCGTCCGGATGCCAGCGGCAAACAATACGCCGCGCCCGAACTGCTCAAGCCCAGTTATTGCGCCCTGTCCATGCTGTTCTCCGACTGGAACCGTTCAGG
Organism: uncultured beta proteobacterium; assembly: GCA_903870955.1. Taxonomy (GTDB): domain Bacteria; phylum Pseudomonadota; class Gammaproteobacteria; order Burkholderiales; family Burkholderiaceae_C; genus Allorhodoferax. The sequence continues at coordinate 941 of CAIQEX010000731.1, read as the reverse complement.
CCAGGCCTCGCTGCGCGTGGCCAATGACCGCGAGTATTACAAGGGAGGGCAGGAGCAGCTTTGGCACGTGTCGCCCGGTGAAGCCGCCCGGCTGTACACCGAGGCCGACGGCTGGAAGCACCTGCAAATCTGGGGCATGGGGATTGCCAGCCACGATATCGATGGCGACGGCTACCCCGAGGTCTTCATCACCAGCATGGCCGACAACAAGTTTCAAAAGCTGGAAACCAATGCCGACCACCCGACCTACATAGACCAGGCCTACAAGCGCGGCATCACTGCGCACCGGCCCTATGTGGGTGGTGACATCCATCCCAGCACCGCCTGGCACGCGCAGTTCGCGGATGCAAACAACGACGGTTATGCCGATCTGTTTATCGTCAAGGGCAATGTCTCCGCCATGCCTGACTTTGCGATTCTCGACCCCAACGACCTGCTGTTGGGCGAGCCAGATGGCCATTTCACAGAGGTGGGGCAACAGGCCGGTGTTGCCAGTTTCCGACGCGGACGCGGCGGCATGCTGGTGGACCTGAACGGTGACGGTCTGCTCGATATGCTGGTGGTGAACCGTCTGGACAAGGCACAGCTCTGGCGCAATCTGGGCAGTGGCAATGCAGAAAAGCCCGCTGCAATGGGCCATTGGATTCAGCTGCGTTTGCAACAAGCCGGTGGCAATCGCGATGCCGTGGGGGCCTGGGTCGAGGTCGATCTGGGCGGCCGCATCATTCGTGAAGAACTCACGATTGGCGGCGGCCACGCCAGCGGTCAACTGGGTTGGCTGCACTTTGGTTTGGGTGAAGCCAAAGAGGCGAAGCTGCGCGTGCTGTGGCCCCATGGCGAATGGGGCGCATGGCAGCCCGTGGCTGCAGACGCGTTTTATAGCGTTGACAAAGAGGCCGGTGTACGCACCTGGAAAGCACCATGAGATTGCATCCCACTCG
>CAIQEX010000730.1 GCA_903870955.1 uncultured beta proteobacterium | reverse complement strand
GTCTCGCTGGACGAAACCACCACGCGCGATGACATCGCGCTGCTCTGGTCGCTGTTCGCGCAAGACGGCCAAGACCTGCCCAACCTCGAAGCACTGGCTGCCGACGCGGCCCCGCTGATCCCCGCTGGGTTGAGCCGCAGTAGCGCTTACCTCACGCACCCGGTGTTCAACAGCTACCACTCCGAGACCGGCATGCTGCGCTACATCCGCATGCTCTCGGACAAGGACCTGGCACTGGACCGCAGCATGATTCCGCTGGGCAGTTGCACCATGAAGCTCAACGCCACCAGCGAGATGATCCCCATCACCTGGCCGGAGTTCGCCAACATCCACCCCTTCTGCCCGCCCGAGCAGCGCGAAGGCTATGCCGAACTCGATGCCCAACTGCGCGCCTGGCTGTGTGCCGCAACCGGCTATGCCGGCATCAGCCTGCAACCCAACGCGGGCAGCCAAGGCGAATATGCGGGCTTGCTCGTCATTCGCGCCTGGCATGCGTCGCGCGGTGACAGCAAACGCAATATTTGCCTGATCCCCAGCAGCGCCCACGGCACCAACCCCGCCAGCGCGACCATGGCTGGCATGAGCGTGGTGGTGACCGCCTGCGATGCCCATGGCAATGTGGACATGGCAGACCTGCAAGCCAAGTGCGAGCAACACAGCGCGAACTTGGCGGCGGTGATGATCACCTACCCCAGCACCCATGGCGTGTTTGAGACGCAAGTGAAAGAACTCTGCGCTCTGGTGCACCAGCACGGCGGCCGCGTCTATGTGGACGGCGCCAACATGAATGCGCTGGTCGGCACCGCAGCACCGGGCGAATTTGGCGGTGATGTCAGCCACCTGAATCTGCACAAGACCTTCTGCATTCCCCATGGCGGTGGCGGCCCCGGAGTCGGCCCGGTTTGTGTTGTAGAAGACCTGGTGCCCTTCCTGCCGGGACATGGTGTCACCGGCTTGACCAGCAAGGGAGTTGGCGCAGTCTCGGCAGCACCCTTGGGCAACGCGGCGGTGCTTCCCATCAGTTGGATGTACATCCGCATGATGGGCGCTGACGGCCTGAAGCACGCCACCGAAGCCGCCATCCTGGCCGCCAATTACATCAGCGCGCGTCTGTCCGATGCCTATCCCACGCTGTATGCCAGCGTCGCCAAAGAGGGCCAACGCGGCCACGTGGCCCACGAGTGCATTCTGGACTTGCGCCACTTCAAGGAAAGCTGTGGCGTGATGGCCGAAGACGTGGCCAAACGATTGATGGACTATGGCTTTCACGCGCCCACGCTCTCCTTCCCCGTGCCCAACACGCTGATGGTGGAGCCCACGGAGAGCGAAACCCTGGCCGAGTTGGACCGCTTCATCCACGCCATGCTGGCCATCCGCGCGGAGATTGCGCAGGTCGAAAGTGGTGCCTGGCCACAGGACAACAACCCGCTCAAACATGCACCGCACACCGCTGCCTGCGTGGTGGACGCAACGTGGAACCGACCCTATGCACGCGAGCTGGGGGCCTTCCCTCTGGCCTCGCTCAAGGCGGTGAAGTATTGGCCCACGGTGGGCCGGGTGGACAATGTCTACGGCGACCGCAATTTGTTCTGCTCTTGTGTTCCGGTGACCGATTTCGCCGACGCCGACGCCTGATAGAGTCAGGCGTGTGAATCGCCTAAGCCAATCCCTGCTCTCCCTGATCCTTGGCGCGCTGCTACTCGGCGGCGCGCCAACCTGCGCTGTCGCACAAATTGCGGAGCTCAAAGACACACCGCGCGTGACTGTGGTGTTGGCCGGTGGAGGTGCCAAAGGCTTTGCCCACCTGGCATTGTTGCGGCGACTGGAGCGGGACCACATTCAAATTTCCAAAATCATAGGCACCAGCATGGGTGCGGTCATTGGCAGTCTGTATGCCAGCGGCATGAGCACACAGCGCATTGAAGCGGTGATTGGCGAATTGGATCCGGGCCGCGTCGCGCTGGACCAATTGAACCGCACCGAGCTTCCGCACCGCACGCGGGAATACCAGCAACGCTATCCGGTAGATCTGGAACTGGGCATCAAGAACGGCCAACTCACGTTTGCGCGCGGCGTCAGCGATGGCCAGCGTTTTCTGACGCTGATGCAGGAGCTGACTGCCAATGTGCCACCGGGCAGCAATTTCGACCAACTCAAGATTCCCTTTCGCGCTGTTGCCACACGCTACCGCGATGGCGAACTGGTGGCGTTTGACCACGGCAGTCTGGGGCTCGTGGTGCGGGCCAGCATGGCCGCCCCGGGCGTTTTTGCTCCGGTTGAAATCGAAGGCGAAACCTATGTGGATGGCGGCCTGGTGGCCAATCTGCCGGTGGAAGTCGCTCTCAACGAAGGGGCCGACGTCATCGTGGCGTCCTACCTGGGAGACACCGACAAGATCGGTGAAGTCACCGACGTAGGCAACGCCTTGACCGTAGCCAACCGCATGCTGGAGATCCTGATGCGGCAAAACGAACGCCGCAATATTGCGTTGCTTCGTCCGCAGGATATTCTGGTGCGACCGCAGTTGCAGGACTTCGGTTTCGGCAGCTTCGATCAGCCCGGTGCCATCATCCAGGCCGGGGAAGAGGCTGTCGCGGCACAGGACAATCGCTTCCGGTTATTGGCCCAGCGCGCCGCACGCAAGCCGGACGAGGTGACCGCAACGGCACCGAACTTCACCGAACGCGCGATCACCATCGCCAAGGTTCGAACCACAGGAACACGCGACGTGGCGACTGCCTTCATCGAACGGAGTTTGCAATCGCTGGTGGGCAATCCTTATCGCGCATCCGAGGTCAGGGAAAAGCTCGATGATCTGTATACCAGCGGCAATTTTGAACGCCTGAACTACCAGCTTGAACCCATAGACGGCGACGCATACGAGCTCGTGGTGGATGTCAATGAAAAGACCTATGGCCCCAACTTTCTCAAAACCAGCCTGGGCTTTTTCAGCGAAAGCAGTGGCACCAACCAATTTTCTTTTGGTGTGGGCTATCGCCGGCCCTGGCTGACGCCACAAGGGCTGGAAGTCCAGGCCGATCTGCGTGTCGGCTCGCAAAGTGAACTGGCCTTGCGGGTGTATGAACCGCTGTCCGAAGGTTGGACCCTGAATGCCCACGCGGCCCTGAACAGCAATGAGTTGCCCATTTACCGACCCGATGTGACGGTGGCGCAAAAAATGGCCTCGGCAACGCTGCGCCGCCAGGAATTCGGACTCAATCTGTCTTATGACCTGAGCAACAAGGCCACGGTCAATATCGGATTGGTGACCAACCAGACGCGCGCAACCATCGACACCGCACGCATCATCGGCTACCGAACGGACGCAGGCGACGTCCTGTCCTACTCGCTGCAGGACAGCCAATGGGAATTTACCGGGATGAATGCGCAGTTCACCGCCGATCTGCTGGACTCGCCCTCTTTCCCTACGCGCGGTTACTACCTGAATGTAGAAGGCGCCCAAGGCAGCACGGGCACGGGCCAATACACCAGTTTCCGTGGCAATGCGGTATGGGCCAGGAGTTGGGGGGTGCACGTCATCAACCTCGGGCTTGATCTGGGCGCCGACCATCTACTGGACTGTGTGAACTGCACCGGCCTGACTTCGTTGGCCCCGCTGTACCTGGGTGGATTTCAGTCCATGGGCGCCTACCAGATGGGGCAACTGATTGGCGACCGTCTGGTGCACGCACAGGCCACCTACATGTACCGTCTTTCATCCGGTGGCTTTCTGCACCAACCCACGTACGTCGGCTTTGTCGCCGAAGTCGGTGATGCCTGGTCCAGCGCGCAGGATTATTCACAGAAATACAGCGGCACCGCCTTCATTGGTGTGGACAGCAAGATCGGCGACATCTTCTTTGGTGCGGCCTCAGGCAGTGGCGGCAACCGCAATCTATTCCTGCAGTTGGGCCGCCGCTTCAGTTTGTGGTGAGCACGACATAAGCTGCACTTACGGCGAGCCAAGCAACCCGGCGCCGGGCCGCCCCAAGCCGGGTTAGCCCCTTGAGGGGGCAGAGAGCCACACGCAGTGGGCGAGCGTGGGGGCTCCTATTGCGCACCGAAACGTTTGGCTACCTGGCGTCGAAATTCTCGCGGCGTCATGCCTTTGATGTCCAGAAAGCGGCGGTTGAAATTGGCGATGTTGTTAAAACCTACGTCGTAGGCAATGCTGGTGATTTGTCGGTCCGATTCCATCAGAAACTGGCAGGCGCGGTTGATGCGCACATGGTTCACAAAATCGGTGAAGGTGTTGCCCGTGGCACGGCGGAAGAAACGGGAAAAACGGCTTTCGTTCATGCCCAGTTCTTCAGCCAGCGCAGCAGCCGACAAAGGCTCCGCAAGTTTGTCGGTGATGCGGCTCAAAATCGCGTTGATCTGGTCCAACTGCGCGTCGTTGTCGACGCTTTGAATCTGCGCGTTGGACAGCAAGCGGTAGTCCTTGCACTGCGCCAGTTCATTCAGAAATTCACAGAACGCGCCGAAGCGCGCCAACCCCTGCGAGGACTTGACCTGCTGCCAGTGGTCCATCGCCTGGGGAAACAATTCAAAGAATTCGATGCCATGCTTGGCCCGCTCCAGCAGCGGCAACACCGCGCGCATTTCCGGAATATGGCGACTCGCCTCCTCGATGGGCGCATGGGGAAACTGGATCACCCGATCGCGCTCTGCTACGCCACCTTCGGGCAAATCCATGCTGACCCAGTTGTGCGGCAAGCGCGGGCCGGTCAGCACCAGATGCCCTGGCTTGAACTGTCCGATCCAGTCACCCACAAAGGCCTTGCCGGAGGTGGAAGTGATCAGGTGCAATTCATATTCGTCGTGGTAGTGCCAGCGCGCCAAAGGCGTCGGGAAACCATGCGACAGGCAGCGAATAATGCCGACCTCTTCCGGTCGCTCGTAGCCCAACTCGGGCGAGCGACTGTAGTCGTGCTCGAGTTCGGGTTTGAGTTGACGGGGTTTGGCGGGCATGGTGCGCGGTGTGGTCATTCACCGCCAGTCTAAGACATCACGTTGCCGCCATCCACATTCAAAGTTTGCGCGGTGATGTACGAGGCCTCATCGCTGGCCAGAAAAACCGCCGCACCACAGATGTCGGTGGGGTCGCCCATGTAGCCCAGGGGCACGGCTTCGCCGACCCGCTTTTTCTTCTCGCCGATGGGCAGATTTTCGTATTTGGCAAACAGCGCATCGACGTTGGCCCACATGGGAGTGGCAATGACGCCGGGGGCAATGCCGTTGACACGAATCTTGTGCGGTGCCATCGCTAAAGCTGCGCTCTGCGTGTAGCTGATGATGGCGGCTTTGCTGGCACAGTAATGGGACACCAGCGCCTCGCCACGGCGACCGGCCTGTGACGCCATGTTGATGGCGGAACCGCCCTGCACCTGGTGCGCAACCATGTGGGCCAACACCTTCTGCATTACAAAAAATGCGCCCTTCACGTTCACCGCGAAAATCTTGTCGTACATCGCCTCACCGCTTTCCAGCAGCGGGGCCATGTCAAAAATGGCGGCGTTGTTGTAGAGCGTGGTGATGACGCCAAAGCGCGCCTGGGCTGCCGCAATCAGGGCGTCAATCTGGGGCAGTTGCGTGACATCGGTGGGCACATACAGCAGGGCCTCCGGGTGCGCGGCCATCACCGCGGCCAACTCGGGTGTCGGCGCCTTGCCGATATCGGCGACCGTGCACTTGGCGCCTTCGCGCAAATAGGCGGTTGCCACTGCCAGGCCAATGCCACCTGCAGCACCGGTCAGCAGGGCGTGTTTTCCACTCAAACGTTGTGTCATGGCGCTTACCTTTTCATAAATTGTTGTACACGGGCATAGGCCTGGCGCAGCCCGGCGATGAGCCTTGGGTCATTCGCCAAAGTGCCCCAGAGCGGCAAGTCCGCGCAGAAGGCCGCCACCGGATCGGCAGACTCACAGATGGCGTGGGCGACAGTCGGATCCATCGCCTGGTCCTGGTATTCGTAGCTGATTTTTCCCGCGTGCCAGCGTTGCAGGTAAGCCAGAAACAAGGCCGGCAGCATGGCCACACTGTCAATGCTTTCATTGCGTGCCAGACGCTCGCGAAACGTGGGTGCGATAAAGCCCGGGATCTTGGAAAAGCCGTCCATCGCCACGCGCTGGTTGGTGTCAGCTATGGCCGGATTGCCAAAGCGGTCCAACACCACATCGCGGTAATTTTGCAGGTTGATAGGGCATGGGTGCTCTGGCGTATCCAGCACCGGAATCACATCGTCGGTGACATAGTCGAAGGCAAATTTGCGGATCTCCGGATCGTGCGTGCCTTCGTGGATATAGGTGTAACCGACCAGCGTTCCGGCCCACGCGATGCAACTGTGGGTGGCATTCAGCAGGCGGATTTTGGCTTCCTCGTAGGCTTGCACCGAGTCCACCATTTCCACACCCACGGTTTCCCAAGCAGGCCGGCCGGCAATGAAGTTGTCTTCAATCACCCACTGGATAAAGCTCTCGCCCATCAACGCAGCTGCATCGTCCACACCCGTGGCAGCCAGCACGCGCTCAGCGACTACGGGCGTGGGACGCGGTGTGATGCGATCGACCATGGCGTTGGGGCTGCTGGTGTTGGCCTTTACCCAGGTCAGCAATTCGGCGTCGCCCGCCAGTTCCAAAAATTGCAGTAAGCCGCTGCGCGAGCGATCCCCGTTGTGGCGCAGGTTGTCGCAGTTCAGTAGCGTGACCGCGCCACCATTCGCCTTCATGCGGGCCCGCAAAATGGTGGCCAGTGCGCCGTAAATCGTGCTACCCGCCCGTCCTGCCTGGACTGCGGCCAGGTCGGCCTTCAGGTCTGCGAAATTCAGATCGAGACGGTCTTTGGCGTCCAGGTAGTAGCCGGCTTCGGTCACGGTAAACGACAGGATGCGGGTCAAGGCATCCGCCCCCAGGCGGACCAGCCCGGACAGCAGCGGATCGTGGCGCACCACCGTCTGAATGGATGTGATGCGGGTGTATGTGCGCTCGCCCTGCGGTGTCACGGTCTCCAGCGTGTAGGCACCGTTTTGCGCGATCAGGGCGTCAATGGTCTCGACCATGTCGGGGCGAATATTGCCGCCCGCCAAAGCCCAGCGCGTATCCCCGCTTTGCTGCAACTGGTGCAGGTACAGCGCCTGGTGCGCACGGTGGAAAGAACCCAGCCCCAAATGGAGCATCAGAAAAGGTTTGGTAGTGTTTGGCATGGCTAATGAACCAGGGTTTCACGGGCTGCGCCGGTACGGGTAATGTGGCCCGCAGCATCAAACAGATGCGCCGCATCGACGTCCACATGCAGGCCGATGGCGCTGCCCACGCTCAACTCGGTGCGCTCGACCTGGCGCGCCACGAGTTGCACGCCACTGTCGGTGGACACATAAATCAGCGTCTCTGCACCCAGTGCCTCGACCAACTCAACCTTGCCCGTCAGCATGCCCTGTGCGGGTGCGCAGAGGCTGATGTTTTCCGGGCGCATGCCGATGAAGCCATCCGGCTGCACCGGCATGCCGGTGCTGTTCACCAACGTCTGGAGGTCACTGGCGGCGACGATATTCATTTGCGGCGTGCCAATGAACTGGGCCACAAACTGGTTCGCTGGACGGTCGTACAACTCCAGCGGCGTACCCACCTGCTCGATCACACCATCGCGCAACACCACCACGCGGTCGGCCAGCGTCATGGCCTCGACCTGGTCGTGTGTCACATAGATCGTGGTGGCACCCAGGTCACGGTGCAGTTTGGCAATCTCGATGCGGGTCTGGCCGCGCAGGGCTGCGTCAAGATTCGACAGGGGCTCGTCAAACAAAAACACCTTGGGTGCGCGCACGATGGCGCGGCCAATGGCCACGCGCTGGCGCTGTCCACCAGACAACTCTTTGGGTGTGCGCTCCAGGTAATTGGTCAGGTTCAGAATCTTGGCGGCACGCCCTACTTTCTCCTGAATCACGGCCTCGTCGACCTTGGCCAGTTTGAGTGCAAAACTCATGTTCTCGAACACGCTCATGTGCGGGTACAGCGCATAGCTCTGGAACACCATGGCCAGATCACGCTTGCTGGAAGGCTGTTCGGTGATGTCGCGGCCATCAAGCATCAGGGTTCCCGCCGTGGTCTCTTCGAGACCGGCAATCAGCCGCAGCAAGGTGGACTTGCCGCAGCCGGAAGGTCCGACAAAAACAATGAACTCGCCTTGCTTGATTTCCAGGTCAATGCCGCGAATCACGCGCACATTGCCGAACTCCTTTTCAATGCCCTGCAACTGAAGGTATGCCATGGGGTTTGTCTCCTAATCTTTTTATGTACGAACGATTGGGTGCAATTGCCCCCAACCAGGGGTGTGCATCATTTGACGGCGCCGAAGGTCAGGCCTTGGACGAGTTGCTTTTGGCTGAACCAGCCGAACACCACGATCGGTGCAATCGCCATCAGTGAGGCCGCCGACAGCTTGGCCCAGAACAGACCTTCGGGGCTGGAGTAGCTGGCAATCAAGGTGGCCAGCGTGCCGGCCTTCGCGGCACTCAGGTTGAGCGACCAGAAGGCCTCGTTCCAGGACAGCACGAGGCATAGCAGACCGGTGGACGCCAAGCCACCCAAGGTCAGGGGCAACAACACCAGACGGAACTCCTGCCACAGCGTGGCGCCATCCATGCGCGAGGCTTCCAGAATTTCATTCGGAACCTCCTTTAGGTAGGAATACAGCATCCACACCATGATGGGCAGGTTCGACAAGGTGAAGACGATCACCAGCGCCGTGCGCGAATCCAGCAGGCCGGTGCTCTGCGCCATCACATACACCGGAACCAGCGCACCCACGGCCGGCATCATCTTGGTGGAGAGCATCCACATCAGAATGTCTTTGGTGTGTTTGCCCTTGAAGAAGGCCATGGCATAGGCCGCCGGATAGGCCAGCATCAGACCCAGGATGGTGGAGAGCACGCTGGTGATCAAGGAGTTTTGTGCGTACAGCAGGTAGTCGCTTCGCTCTTGCACGATGCTGAAATTTTCCAGCGTCGGCGTGAAGATCAGCAAAGGCGGTACCGAGATGGCTTGCAACTCGGTCTTGAAGGCCGTCAGTATCAGCCAGCCCAGCGGGAAGAACAGAACCAGCGTGACGGCCCAGGCCGCCAAGGTGCGCGCGATCAGCGCAGGAGGATATTTGGAGCGCTTGGAGGGATGTGTGGCCATGGTGTTATTTATCCAGGTTCTTGCCGACCATGCGAATCAAAAAGGCCGCCGCAATGTTCGCCAACAACACGGCAAACAGCGCACCGGCCGAAGCCACACCGGCATCAAAATTCAACAGTGCCTGCTTGAAAATCAGGAAGGCCACATTGGTACTCGCGTCGCCCGGACCACCACCGGTAGTGGTGTAAATCTCGGCAAACACGCTGAGCAAAAAGATCATCTCAATCATCACCACCACGGCCACCGATCGGCCCAGGTGCGGGATGTAGAGGTAACGCAACTGCTGCAAATAGGTGGCGCCATCCATGCGCGCCGCTTCGAGTTGCTCGCGGTTCATGCTTTGCAATGCCGTCATGAAAATCAGTGTGGCAAAGGGCAACCACTGCCAGGCCACCATGATGATCACCGAGCCCAACGGAAAGTCGGTGAGCCAGTCCAGCGGCGTGGCGCCAAAGAACTTCCAGACCTGCGCCAGCACGCCGTATATCGGATTCATCATCATGTGCTTCCACAGCAGCGCGTTCACCGTGGGCATGACAAAAAAGGGCGAGATCAGCAACAGGCGCACCACGCCGCGGCCGGGAAACGGGTTGTCGATCAGCAAGGCAATGCCAATGCCGAACAACACCGTGATGACGATCACGCTGCCCAACAGCAACAGCGTATTGACCACCGCCACCGAGAAGGAAGGGTCGGTCAAAAAGTATTCAAAATTTTCCAGCCCGGCAAATCCGGTCACTTCGGGCTGCATCAGGTTGTAGCGGATGACGGAAAAATAAATCGTCATCACCAACGGGACGATCATCCACATCAGCAGGCTCAGCACCGCCGGTGTGAGCAAAAGCCGCGGCAAGAGTTTCTTCATGGGATGGAGGTTGTAGTTTTTATAAATCGAATGGCGCGTTAAGGAGCGTCTCCAAATAAGGTTCAGTGGGCGTAGCGAGCGGCTTGAGGTGGCGTGCGAGGCGCACAGCCGTACTCTCGTACGGCGAGCACCACGGACGTCAGATCAAGCCGCGCAGTAGCCCAATGGGCCTTATTTGTAGTAGCCGCCCTTTTTCATTTCGCGTTCCGCTGCGACTTGCGAAGCCTTCAAGGCCGCATCAATCGTCGTCTTGCCAGCCAGAGCCGCGCTCATCTGCTGACCCACGGCAATACCAATCGCCTGGAACTCAGGAATCGCTGCGAACTGCACACCGACATACGGAGACTTGGGCAAGGTGCTGTCGTTGGGGTTGGCAGAGTCGATGGCGGCCTTCTCAGCGGCAGCAAATACAGCAGCCTTCTGGAACTCGGCATTGGCGTAAGTGGACTTGCGTGTGCCGGTTGGCACGTGGGCCCAGCCATTGGTCTTGGCAACCAGTTGGATGTAGTCCTTGGAAGTCGCCCAGTTCACGAACTTCTGTGCAGCGTCTGCGTTCTTGGTGCCGGCTGGAATCGCCAGAGCCCAGGCCCACAGCCAGTTAGCGCCCTTTTGTGTCACGCTGTAAGGGCCTTGTGCAAAGGCCACTTTGTCAGCCACTTTGGACTGCTTGGGATCGGTGATGAACGAGGCTGCGATGGTGGCGTCAATCCACATGCCGCATTTGCCTTCGTTGTACAGCGCCAGAATTTCGTTGAAGCTGTTGGCCGAAGAACCGGGAGGGCCGTATTTGGTCAGCAGATCAACATAAAACGTGACTGCGTCTTTCCAGGGCTTGGATTCGAGTTGCGGCTTCCACTTCATGTCAAACCACTGGGCACCAAAGCTGTTGGCCATGGTGGACAGGAAGGCCATGTTGTCGCCCCAGCCCGGCTTGCCGCGCAGGCAAATACCATACACGCCATTGGCAGGGTCATTGATCTTGGCAGCTGCGTCGCGCACCTGCTCCCAGGTCGGGTTGGCGGGCATCGTCGCGCCGGCCTTCTGCACGAGATCGCTGCGGTACATCAGCATCGAGCTCTCGCCATAGAACGGAGCGGCGAACATTTTGCCGTCGACCGACAAACCGTTTCGCATGGCGGGCAGGATGTCGTCCGCGTCGTAGCTGGCGTCGGCCTTCAATTCTTTGAGCCAGCCCTTTTTGCCCCAGATCGGGGTTTCGTACATGCCGATGGTCATCACATCAAACTGGCCACCCTTG
>CAIQEX010000729.1 GCA_903870955.1 uncultured beta proteobacterium | reverse complement strand
GCTTGCACAGGGCGACCTGCGGCACCGGCCTGTGGAGCCACGGGGCAAAGACGAACCGGCGCGTTTGATTCTGGACCTGCACAAAGTCTACGACTCGATGAATGACCTGATACGTCGGGTGCGTCATTCGGCCCGCGAATTGTCCAGCACCAGTTCGGAAGTCTCCAGAGCCAGCATGGACTTGTCGCAGCGCACCGAAGAAGCGGCTTTCAACCTGGGGCATCAGGCCATTGCCGTGGCTGAAATCAGCACCAAGGTCAAGGAGTCTGCAGCCCGCACGCAGGAGGCCGCGGTTCTGGCCAATGGCAATGCGGAGGTTGCAGAACAAGGTGGTCGGGCGATATCCACGGTGGTGACCACCATGCGGGAAATTCAAACTTCTTCGACACGCATCAATGAAATCATTGGCGTGATTGACGGCATTGCCTTTCAGACCAACATCCTTGCGCTGAATGCGGCGGTGGAAGCTGCCCGTGCCGGCGAGTCCGGCCGTGGCTTTGCCGTGGTCGCCTCCGAGGTGCGAAGCCTGGCCGGGCGCAGCGCCACGGCAGCGCGCGAGATTAAGCAGTTGATTTCCACCAGCGTGGAAAAGGTTTCCACAGGCACCTCGCTGGTGGAAAACGCCGGGTACGTGATGTCCGAGATTGTCGCCAACGCCAAGCAGATCAACCTCTTCCTGGGCAACATTGCCGAGGCCACCCGAGGCCAGGCGGCTGAAGTCGATGAGGTCGTCAATGCCATCGCCCAACTTGACACCCACACCCAACAAAACGCCACACTGGTCGAAGAAACCAGCGCCTCTTCCGAATCGCTGAGCGACCAAGCGGTCCACCTGACCGAGCAAATTGCCCGCTTCAGGGTCGGATAGTTGATAGCCGCCGCGTGTGTTGTGCTGCCCCAATGGGGGGTGGCGGTCCGTCAGCTTCAAGCAGCGTCAGGACATACCCAGCCTGCTAACCAGACTTCAAGGAGACCCTGATGACGTCTACACGCACGATGTGTCCCATGAGCTGCCATCCAACGTTGTGCGGAATGATCGTCGAGGTCGAGGAGAACAAGGTCGTCGTCGTGCGGGGCGACCCGGACAACCCGGACAGTCGCGGCTTTCTGTGTGTTCGAGGCCAGGCCGCGCGCGAGGTGTTCGACAATCCCGGGCGCCTGCTCTACCCATTGGTACGCGATCGGCGTGAAGACCCGTTCCGCCGGGCCACATGGGACGAAGCCCTGGAACGCATCACGACGGCACTCACCGCCCATCCGCCGCAGGCCACGGCGATCTGGCCCGGGCATGGCACATTCACGACCAATTACGGCACGCGTGTCAGTGCGCAACTGTTCGCGCGCTTTGCGAACTTCCACGGCAGCCAGTTCTTCAATCCGACCATGATCTGCTGGGGACTGGGTGCCTTCGGCTTGGCGCTTACGGGCATGCAGGAGACCCACACCAAGGAGGACATGGGCGAGCACGCACGCTTGATCCTGCTTTGGGGCGCCAACTTTGCCAGTCAGCCCAACACCGCACGCTTCGTCAATGCAGCCCGTGCGCGCGGCGCACGGATCGTGGCCGTCGACGTGCGCCAGACCGAGGCCACCGCCAAGGCCGAAGAGGTGCTGCTGCTGCGCCCTGGAACCGACGGTGCACTGGCGCTGGCGCTGATGCACGTGATCTGCGCCGAGCAACTGTTCGATGCGGAGTTTGTCGCGTCGCACACCGTCGGTTTCGCGGCCCTTGCCGAGCATGTGCGCCAGTTCTCACCGCAGTGGGCGGCTGGCGTCACCGGCATCGCGGCTGAACGCATTGTTGTGCTGGCGCGCCTCTACGCCAGCACCAAGCCGGGCATGATCGTGCTCGGCGGCAGTTCGATGCACAAGGGAGACAACGGCTGGCAGGCTTCGCGAGCCATCGCATGCCTGCCGGGGTTGACGGGCAACGTCGGCATCCCGGGCGCTGGCTTCGGCCCACGCCACGGTGCTTCTGCGCATGGTCGGGGGTTGGCCAGCGTCATCGAGGCGGGGCGCCGAACTCCGGGCACTTCCCTACCCAACCAGATGTCGACGGTGCTGGAGGCCCTGCACGATGGCCGCATCGCAAACATGCTGCTCATGGGCACCAACATGCTGTCCTCCTTTGCCGATTCAAACCGGGTTGCCGAAGGTCTCGCCCGAACAAGTCTGGTGGTGAGCTACGACCTCTTTCTCAACGACACTGCCAGGCGCTTTGCCGATGTCGTTTTACCGTCCACTGCATGGCTGGAAGAGCTGGGCTGCAAGTCTGCGTTCACGCACCTCTACCTCATGGAGCCGGCGCTTGCGGCGGCTGGCGAGACCAAGCCTGCCACCTGGGTGATGCGCGAACTGGCCACTCGCCTGGGGTTGGAAGGCTACTTCCCGTGGGCCTCTGACGAGGCCTTGCTCGACGCCATCCTCGACCATCCGGCCACCGGGCACGCCACAGTGGCCTCTCTTCGCGCCCAGGGGAGCATCGGTGAACTGCGGATATCCCAAGTCGCCAATCCGACGCTGGAGTTCGACACACCCTCGCGAAAAATCGAGTTCTACTCAGAAGACGCCGCACGTCTTGGACTGCCAGCCCTGCCTGGGTGGACTGGCGCATCTGACATGGAAGCAGATTCCCGCTACCCCCTCACGCTTTCGCAGGGGCGAACGCTTGCGCACTTTCACAGCTTCTACAACAACGGACGCGAACTGCCAACGCTCGCCCGCCGTGAGCTGGAGCCGCGGGTCTGGATCTCCACTGCGGACGCTCGCGCACGTGGGCTGACGGATGGGGCACCCATCCGGGTCCATAACGCGCATGGCGAACTCCATGCCCGCGCACAGGTTACGGAGCGCATTCCAAACGGCACGCTTTGGCTGCGCGATGGTTGGCCCGGTTTGAACGTTCTGACCGACAGCGCATCGGTTTTGCCAGATGCTGCCGTCGACCGCTTCGCATTTTCTGCAGGACAGTCGACCTTCAACGCCCGCGTGGAAGTCACAGGCGTATCGATTCAGATACCAATCCAGTGACCGTTTGGTCGCTGCTCCGGAGCGGCAGAATGATCGGCCTTCAGCGAAGGTCAAAATCACCGGTTAGCAATTTAAACAAGATGAATACCCGCCAATGCGGGAGGTGTCTAACCTGGCACCGACCAGCCCGAAAGAGTACTGTCTGGTTCGGCGCAGTTGTCTGATCGGTGTAAACCGGCTCAATACGAATCGTCGAAAGCACAACAGAGAGATGTTCATGCCGACATCAGGGTCGACGGGACGTCCTCGAAAACTCTTCTTTCGCCGCCTCGAACTCTCGCCGAATTGTGTCTTCTTGGTCCGCGATGGAGTGGTCGTTTTCTGCTTTGTTATGCCAGTTGATAACGCGGCTGTAGTCGGCTTCTACATTTTGTGATTCGAGTCTAGTCGCCTCGTCGAAATCGGCAAGTGCCCGGCGGTCGTTTCCCTTCAATCGCCAAGCGTAAGCACGGTTACCAAAAGCCTGCGCATTTTTCGGATTAATCCTAATCGCCTCTGTGTAATCGGCAATCGCTCTGTCGCTGTCGCCCTTCTTTTGCCAGCTGTAGCCACGGTTGTTGAAGGCCTCGGCCATACGCGGGTTAACCAGCAATGCCTCGCTGTAATCGGCGATAGCACGGTCATGTTCACCCTTCAAAGCCCACGACCTTCCACGGTTATAGAAGGCAATGTCGTACTTTGGATTTATGCGTATCGCTTCATTGAAGTCAGCGATGGCTTGGTCTAAATCACCCTTGACAGCCCAAGCTTTGCCACGGTTGAAAAAAGTAACGGCAAGATTGATGAGAGAAAGGCGACCCGAAGCGATTGCACGGGTACATGCGGGAATAGCCTCATCAGCTGATGCCACACTGATGGGCACAATCGTTTTGTCGTCGCAAAAATGTCCGTCGGAATTCGTCTCGGCGAATATCCATGTTGGTAGGCTCAGCAAAAGTAGAAGCAATTTTGAGCTCATTCAGAATCCCCCTAAATGTCGAATTCAGATTGACAACCAAACCCTCAACGAATGTCATCACTCTGATGAAATGTTGTGCAATTTGCATATCCAAAATAATGTGAGCCAAAAATAGTCAAACCCTATGCCAAATTAATGGTAGCGAATATTTGTCCTACTTCCTAGTAAAACCCTGGATGCGTCTACGGCACATCCTGGGATCAGCCGCCTCCGTTGGGTTGCGAAGGCAACAATGGGCTGACCAGGCGTTTGTATGTGGAAACTCTTGCTGGAGCCTTGGAGTGACGGCATTGATCGATCTGGCGATCCTGGCGGGCACTTCTATTGCCGCACTGTATGGAATAAAGGTTGTCGGATTTTGACTGAAACAGCCGTGCGTTAGTGATTCGTGTGGGCTAACTTTGTCCGTAACTAATTCAAAGCCGTCCCCGTCATTTAATCTCTACCAAACGATCGACAAATTCCTTCAGGGCGCTCTGCGCTTGCACATCTATGGATGTGAACTCGATGCGGTATTCAAAGCCGTCGGCCACCGCCGCCATGCGCAAAACCTTGCCGTAGACGTCCGCATGTTCCTGCACCAGCAGCGAGAGCGACAGCATCATTTTGATATCGCAAAAAAGCGGCAGTTCAGTCTGGCTCTGGATGTACATGCCGCCGTAGCTGATGTCGACGATGCGTCCGTAAATCTTGTCGGGAAGAACCGTCTTGCCCTCAATCAACTGGAAGTTCAAAGGCATGTCGACCTCGACGCGGGGCCCGATGCGAATGTCACCAACAGGTACTTGCACCGCGGGCTCACTCGTCACACCCAATAGCTCGACCATGCGCACCACCGACTTCTTGCCCTTCACAAAGACTTCGTTGATGTGGCCAATCTGGATGAAATCCTGGGCCCTTACATAGATTTTTTCACTCAACAGAATTTGCCCACGCAGGCTGTGTGCCTCTACCCGCGACGCCAGGTTGACCTCGTCGCCGATGACGGTGTATTCACTGTGGTAGTGCGAGCCCAGGTGGCCGACGATGACCTCGCCGGTGTTGATGCCAATGCCCATATACAGCGGCGCCATACCCAATGTCTGATTCACCGCATTGATGTCGGCCATGGCTGCCTGCATTTGAATGGCGCAACGCAGCGCCGCTTCAATGTCGTTTTGCATAGGATCCGGTGCGCCAAAAAGCGCCATGATGGAATCGCCCATGAACTTGTCGATGCTGCCACCGTGATTCAGGATGATCTCGCTCATCTTTTCCAGATAGCGGTTCAACGCTTCCACCATGGCCAGGGCGCTGTGCCGCTCGGTGGTGGCGGTAAAGCCCCGCAGATCTGACAAAAGAATGGTGACCCTGCGGCTCTCACTGGGCTGGCTAATCATGCTGGACCGCGCAATGGCCCGGCGGAACTTGTTTTCCAGGGCAACAGGGTCGGAGTCGGTCACGTTTCCCCGGTCTTGCCACAGTGCAAGCAAGGCTTGCGTCAACAGCCCTTCGTCAATGTTTTGCATGCGTGTGCCTCCCAGCTTGATACGGTTGCCTGCAAGGATAACCGTATCAACCAAAGCACAAACCAATCAACCAGGTCGCATTGCTTCGCGCGGCAGCCGCACCGGGAACTGGGCGCGAATCGCATCGTCAATGTGTTGCGGAATATGCGACGGATAGTGGGTCGCCAGAATGCTTTCCAGCTTGGTCGAGGCCCGGTCCACCAGCGACGGACGACCCCGCTCTTCCCACTGGTTCGGGCTGGAACGGTCACCCAGTGTGGGATAGATGTAGTCGCGCTGCATCAGGTGCAGTGTCTGGTCAGAGCCCAGGTAATGGCCGGGGCCTTCGAGGCAGACCTGGCGCATGGTGTCCAGCGAGATCGATTCGTCATTCACCTCAATGCCACGAATCGTGCGTTGCACGGCACCTATCAGGTCGTTGTCGATCAACAGACTCTCCAGCGAGAAGCCCCTCAGGCTGGCCATCATGCCGGCGGATTCATAAATCAGGTTGGCGCCCGCGTTGCCCACCAGCGCGTGGTTGTAGGCGCGCTCCATGCCGCATTGGGCGTCTGGCACTTTGGAGTCGGTCATGCCCGAGGCAGTGGCACCCGTCAGATCGTAGAAGCGTGAGATCTGTGCGCTGGCTGCGGACAGCAAAGCCTGCTCCGGGCTACCGCCCGACATGGCGCCCGTACGCAGGTCGGACACAAAGCACCAGGTGCCAAACATGGCAGGCGCCTTGGGCTGAATGGCATTCACATAAATCAAACCGGCCAGGCATTCAGCCGTCTCCTGCACCAGTGCCGAGGCCAGCGAAGCCGGTGCGGTGGCACCCGCTTGCCCAGCCGACAGCAAGAGCACCGGCATACCGCCGCGCACCGCCACCTCCAGACATTTGCAGGCATCGAAGGCAAACTTCATGGGAGGCACGACAAAGCAGTTGGACTGGCTGACAAAGGGACGCGCGCGCCACTTGTCTTCGCCACCGGCAATCATGTGCAGCATCTTCAGGCTCTGCTCGAGATGCTCGGGTGAAACCCAACTCGAACCCACGTGTTTGGTGGTGCCAGCAACGCAGGCATAGGTGGTGTTGAAGTCCATCTCCTCAGGCTTGGGCAGATCGCGGCAGACCACCGAGCGCTGGTAAAAATGGATGTGTTCCAGCGTATCAGCCACACGGGCGATGTCGTATAGGTCTTTGGTGGTGGACTCGCGGTAGGCGCCGGTTTTGGCATCCACCATGTGCACGGCTGCGCCCGCCGTGCCGAAGTACACCTTATCGCCCCAGGGCTCCATGTCGTACTTCGGGTCTTGCCCGTAGAGCGGGAAGTGGCGCGCCGCCATAGCGATGGTGTCCTCCACCAGCGCACGCGGAAAAAGCAGGCGACCGGTGTCGGTCAACTTGGCACCCATCTTGACCATGGCGTCGATGCCGCTTTGCGGCGCGTCGGCAAAACCGATGGTCTCCAGCGCGTCCAGCGCAGCGTGGTGGATCTTCAACACATCGGCATCGCTGAGTGGCTTGTAGCGGCCGCCGTTCATACCCGGGCGCACCGGTTTCAGGTGATCCGGCAATTCTGCAGAGCGAGCGGCACGGCGTGCTTCGCGGGCACCGCCGCGGCGGGGGATGATTTCAGGATTTGCGCTCATGTCTTGCCTCTTTATATTCTGGGGTTACGCACGGAGTCGTTCATTCTTTGGGTCGTACAACGGTTCGGCTTGTACCGTGGCGCTGCGCATTTGGCCCAACACTTCCACCTGCAACACCGTGCCGGGCGTGGCCAGATCGGTGCGCACGTAGGCCAAGGCCACGCTGCGATTCAGGGTGTGGCTCCAGACCCCCGAAGTGGTGAGCCCAACGTTGGTGTCGCCCTGGAATACCTGGGCGCAATACGGCGCTTCCGCATCACCATCCGCATCGAACAGCATCGGTACAAAGCGGAACTTCGGACCCCGTGCATGCTCGGCCAGCAAGGCGTCGCGGCCGACAAAGCTGGCCTTCTTGACATCGACAAAACGGTCCAGCGAGGCTTCCAGCGGCGTGTAGCCACTTTCCAGATCGCTCTTCCAGCCCCGGTAGCATTTGTCCACGCGCAGGCTGTCCATCGCATACAGACCAAAGTCGCGTATGCCGAATGGTTCACCGGCCTGCCACACCGCGTCGTACAACATCTGCATGATGCCAACCGGCGCGTGCAACTCCCACCCCAGTTCGCCCACATAGTTCACGCGCATGGCGTAGCAGTTGCCTGCCACGGTGGCGATCTCGCGCGCCGTCAGCCAGGGGAAACCGGCATTGCTCAGGTCCGTCGTGGTGATCTGCGCCACCACCTCCCGCGCACGCGGCCCGGCGATGATCAGTGTGCCGAGTTCAGCCGAAATGTCGCGCACCGTAATCGGGCTGTCGGAAGGCAATGTGCCGCTGAGCAAGTCCATGTCGTGTGTCGCCGCAATGGCCGCGCTGATGATGTAGAAATGGTCCTCCGCCACGCGCGTGATGGTGAACTCGCTCCACAGCTTGCCCGCCGGTGTCAGCGCGTAGGCCAGCGACACGCGACCTTGCGAAGGCAGTTTGGAGCAGGTCAGATAGTCCAGATGCGCTGCCGCACCCGGCCCCTTCAACTCGTACTTGGTGAAGCCCGGCAGGTCCAGCACCGCGACACGCTCGCGCACTGCCTTGACCTCTTCTGCCACCACGCCATGCCAGATGCTTTCGCGGCGAAACGACAAGACTTCTTCCTTGGGCAGTTCACCCTTCAGATCAAAGTAGACCGCACGCTCCCAACCGCCCCGCGCACCAAAACGCGCGCCCTTGGCCTTCAAGGTTTCATAGGTGGGCGAGGTGCGCAACGGGCGTCCGGCCTCGCGCTCTTCATACGGGAAGCTGGAGGCATATTCGTTTTGGTACACCTCGACGGCTTTCGCCACGGTGTAGGCGGTGGTGGCGTAATCGCCATAGCGGCGCCGGTCCAACGACCACAAATCCCACTCGGGTGCGCCATGTACCACCCATTCAGCCAACGCCTTGCCTGCGCCACCGGCCTGCGTGATGCCAAAACTGAAGTTGTTGCAATGAAAGAAGTTGCGCAAGCCCGGCTCAGGGCCGATATACGGATTGCCATCCGGTGAATACGGAATCGGGCCATTCACGCCGCGCTTGATACCGGCACGGCCGAGTGCGGGTACGCGGGCCATGGCGTCCTCGATGTAGGTCTCCAGCCGGTCGAAATCGTCGTTCCAGAGTTGGTTGGCAAAGTCGTCGGGCATGCCGTCGAGCCACATCGGCGTGGCCTTCCACTCATAGGGGCCGAGGATGAAACCATTGCGCTCCTGGCGCAGGTAATACGAGGTGTCGGGGTCGCGCAGCAGCGGCAGCCGCGCGGCACCCCGCTGCAGCAATTCCTCGGAGTCTTCCGTCACCAGATACTGGTGCGACATCACCGCCAAAGGCATGTGGCGACCCACCATCTTCATGACTTCGGCGGCACGGTAACCGGCCGCGTTGACGACGATTTCGCAATGAATCTCGCCCTTGTCGGTGGTGACAATCCACTCGCTGTTGGGCTTTTGTGCAAGGGCCGTGACGCGCGTGTGGCGGCGAATGGTGGCGCCCAGTGCGCGGGCTTCACGGGCCAGTGCCTGCGTCAGTTGCGAAGGGTCAATGTCCCCATCCAGCGGGTCCCACAGGGCGCCCAGCAGGTCGTGCGTTTCGATCAGCGGATAGCGGTCTTTCAGCTCGGCGGGCGACAGAATTTCATATTCCAGCCCGTTG
>CAIQEX010000728.1 GCA_903870955.1 uncultured beta proteobacterium | reverse complement strand
TCATCTTTGGATATTGCACTGACGGTCTCGGCCCATGCACCGCAGTTTTCCTGCAGTATGGGGGTTTGCCTGTTTCAGGGTACGGACACCCAGATCGAAGACATCATGAAGCGCGCCGAACTGGCATTGCGGGATGCCAAGCAGGATGGTCGCAAGCGCGTGCGTTACTTTGATCCGCAGGTCGAAGCCCTGGTCATTCACCGTACGCGAATGGAAGCGGACCTGCACTTCGCGTTGACGACCGATCAGTTCAGACTTTTCTATCAACCCATCGTTGATATGGCGAAAAATACCATTGGCTACGAGGCCTTGGTGCGCTGGCAACACCACTCCCTGGGTTTGGTGGGTCCAGGTGTATTTATCGACATTGCTGAGCAGTCTGGCCTTATTGTTCCCATCGGCGAGTGGATACTTTCCACCGCATGCGCTCAACTGGTTGCATTTCAGTCTGACCCGGCAAAGCGCCACCTGACCATCGCTGTGAATTTGAGTGCGCGACAATTGGCGCAGGCGGATATTGTGGAGGTCATTACCCGTACCCTCAGCGCCAGTGGCGCACCCGCTGACCGCCTGAAGTTGGAGATCACCGAGAGCATGCTACTGAAGGATATTGAAGTCACGGCAGAAAAGATAAGGGCGCTCAGTGACTTGGGAATCCGCTTTGCGCTGGACGACTTTGGCACCGGTTATTCGTCGCTCGGATATCTGAAAAAATTATCTTTGAGTCAACTTAAAATTGACCAATCGTTTATCAAAGGACTGCTGACTGATCCAGTCGATGCGGCAATTGTGAGAACCATTGTTCAGCTGGCCAAAAGCCTCAGCATGTCCGTTATCAGCGAAGGTGTCGAACTAGAGGGCCAGCGCCGGGTCCTGGCCGATATGGGGTGCAGGGAATTTCAGGGGTATCTATTTGGCAAACCTGCTCCCTTAGGACTTGCGCCATGAATGCTGCGCCTTTGCCGCCGGATATCGCGGGCCGTTTGCCCAGTCCGCACGGTGTCGCCTTTGCACTGAATAAGGCCTGTCGTTCTGATGATGTCAATTTGCATGAAATTGCAGGTTTGGTGCGCAGCGATCCGGCTTTGAGTGGTCGCCTGTTGGCCATTGCAAATTCTGCGGCCATCGGTGGGCGCAACGTGATCTCGGTGGACGACGCCGTGGCCCGAATCGGGGTTTCAGGCGTGAGTCAAGTGGCACTGGCCTTTTCGCTCATCGATCAATACGCCTCGGGTGCCTGCGAGAATTTCAACTATGCGGGCTTTTGGAGCCAATCACTGCTGATGGCTTCGGCGGCCAAGGAGTTTGGCACGGTACGCAAGTTGGGTGTCGCGGCAGAACTTTTCACACTCGGCCTGTTGGCGCAAATTGGGCGACTGGCAATGGCCACGGCGTTTCCCAAGGAGTATTCGGATTTGATCGTGGGGGACTTCGATCAGGCAGATCTGGTGCTTCAGGAAACCCGTCTTCTCGGTACCAACCACCTTGCTTTATCCGGACAACTGCTCACGGGCTGGGGCATACCCGCTGACATGGTGCGGCCCTTTTGCCGCTACGAATTGTCCGAACCCCGCAGTGAAGAGAGGGGGCCTGTCGAAAATTATCGGGCCCAACTCGCCAGTTCAGCCTGGCATGTGGCGTCGGTCATTAGCCACGAATCGACTGATGCGGTGTTTGAGCAGGCACACTGCATGGCGTCGCTGGCGTGGCTTGGGCTGGACGATGAAACTTTGCGCGCACACCTTGTCGAAATTGAGTCAACCTGGCAGTTGTGGTTGTCTTTGATTTCCCGTCCGTAAACCACGAATACAGACCCACCTGGCCCCGTGTTGGGGCCAGGCATGGCATGGTCTGAGGTAATTTAGCTGCGACGCAAATCCCGAGTAAATGGAAATTCCTTGCTGGCCGCCACGTTGATGGTGGCCGGGGGAATCACCATCGCGCCCGGGGTGTGGCCCATGGCAATGAAACGGGAATGGCGACGGCTTTCGGCCTCGAAGGAGTTGACCGGGAAGCTCTCGTAGTTCAGGCCACCCGGGTGGGTGACATGGTACTGACAACCGCCCACCGAGGACTTCAACCAGGTGTCGACAATGTCAAAGGTCAGTGGCGCATGCAGGCCGATGCTGGGGTGCAAACTGCTGGGTGGGTTCCAGGCCTTGTAGCGCACACCAGCGACAAATTCGCCCACCGTGCCGGTGCTCTGCATCGGCAAAGCCTGGCCATTGCAGGTGACCACGTAGCGGCTTTCATTGAGGCCGCTGACGCGCACCTCCACGCGCTCCAGGCTGGAGTCGACATAGCGCGCGGTGCCGCCTGCCGTACCTTCTTCGCCCATCACATGCCAGGGTTCCAGTGCATTGCGCAGAGTCATCTCGATACCCATGCTCTGGATCGAACCCAAGAGCGGGAAGCGGAACTCGTAATGCGGTGCAAACCAGCTGGCGTCAAAGGCGTAGCCGGCCATGTTCATTTCTGTCATCACATCATCAAAGTCCATCTTGATGAAGGTCGGCAGCATGAAGCGGTCGTGCAACTCGGTGCCCCAACGCGTGACTGGCGCCTTGTAGGGCGTCTTCCAGAAACGCGCCACCAGGGCGCGCAGCAAGAGCTGCTGCACACTGCTCATGTGTGGGTGCGGTGGCATCTCGAAGGCACGCAATTCCAGCAGACCCAGTCGGCCCGTGGACGAGTCCGGCGAATACATCTTGTCGATGGAGAACTCACTGCGGTGGGTGTTGCCGGTGGCATCGATCAGGATGTTGCGCAGCGTGCGGTCCACCAACCACG
This sequence comes from uncultured beta proteobacterium, assembly GCA_903870955.1. Taxonomy (GTDB): domain Bacteria; phylum Pseudomonadota; class Gammaproteobacteria; order Burkholderiales; family Burkholderiaceae_C; genus Allorhodoferax. The sequence goes on along the minus strand of CAIQEX010000728.1, from coordinate 2,071 downwards.
GCGGCATGCTCTGGCCGTGGATTTCGCGGTTTTTATAGATTTGCTCGATGGCGATTTCCAACTCGTAGAGTTGGTCATTGCGCGCCTCATCCACGCGTGGCGCCTGGCTGGTCGGGCCGACAAACATGCCGCTGAACAGATAGCTTAAGGACGGATGGTTGTGCCAGAACAGCAGCAGGCTGGCCAGCAGTTCGGGCTTGCGCAGGAACGGGCTGTCCGAAGGGGTCGCGCCGCCCATCACAAAGTGGTTGCCGCCGCCGGTGCCGGTGTGGCGTCCGTCGGTCATGAACTTTTCTGCCGACAGGCGCGATTCAAACGCCGCGTTGTACAGGAACTCGGTGTTGCGCACCAACTCTTTCCAGTTGTTCACGGGGTGAATGTTCACCTCGATCACGCCGGGGTCGGGGGTGACTTGCAACAGTTTCAGGCGTGGATCGCGTGGGGGTGGGTAGCCTTCCAGCACGATCTTGACCTTGAGTTCGGTAGCAGTGGCTTCGATGGCGGCCAGCAGGTCCAGATAGTCTTCCAGCAGCTCCAGTGGTGGCATAAAGATGTACAGCACGCCAGACTTTGTGCCCACGGCTTCGGCCTTGGGGCCGTTGGCACGGCGCGGGTCGCGCACCTCCACGCAGAGCGCGGTGCGGGTGACCCAATGGGCCGATTCCTGGCGCTTCGGCATGCGCGCAAAGTCTTCCGGCTCGGGTTGGGCCGTGGCTTGGGCATTGATGGAGGCGGTGCTGGCTGCCGCGCTGGCGCGGTTTTGTTGCAGTCGGCGGGCGGCTTCACTGGCGGCGCCGGGGCCGGCCAGGTAGGGTGCATCCACCGCGCGGCGCACACCATTGCTGGTCTTGCCAGTGCTTGCATCGACCGCATCTGCTGAACCCGCCGAGGCGTTGCCGCTACCGATACCGGTGTTTGCGGATCCAGCCGAACCAAAGGGTGAGCCGGCGTTCATGCCCGGCGCATAACGTGCAGCAAAACTGGTGTGCGCAGGCAACTGGCCGCGCGGTGCCGTGGGGTCCAATTCGATCAGGTAGGGGTAATCGCCTTCGCTAACCCAGGGCAGGGAATCCAGTGGCAGGCGCAAGCCCATGGGAGAGTCGCCGGGCATCAGGTACATGCGCTCGTCGCGGAAGAACCAGGGGCCGGTGGTCCATTCGGGGCCGGTCAGGCGTGGGCCTACAGCGGGCTTCACGGGCAGCACATAACCCACCACCGAGTCCAGCTTCTGTTCGAACACGCGGCGCAGGCGCGAGCGTTCCATCTCGTCATCGAGCTTGGAGTTGAAGGGGTCGACATTGACCGGCAAGCGGCGCTCACGCCACAGGTAGTACCAGGTGTCTTCGTATGCGGCAGTGACGTACTTGTCGGTCAGGCCGAGCTTGGCCGACAAGGTGCGGATGAAGTTGCCCGCGTCCTCGCTGGTGTAGTGGGTGGGGTCGCGTTCGTCGGTGAACAGGGCCGGGTTGCTCCAGACCGGTTGTTTGTCAGCGCGCCAGTAAATGTTCAGGGCCCAACGCGGCAGTTGTTCGCCGGGGTACCACTTGCCTTGTCCAAAGTGCAGGAATCCACCCTGGCCATATTCGTCGCGCAGTTTGTGCACCAGTGCCTGGGCAAAACCGCGTTTGGTTGGGCCCAGGGCATCGGTATTCCATTCGGCTGCTTCACGGTCGTCTACGCCGACAAAAGTGGGTTCGCCGCCCATGGTCAGGCGCACATCACCGGCAGTGAGTTCGCCGTCCACCTGCTCGCCCAAGGCCATGACGTCCGACCATTGTTCGCTGGTGTAGGGCTTGGTGACACGCGGGGATTCATACAGGCGCGTGACTTCCATCAGGTGGGCGAAATCCACCTCGCTCTCGTCCACGCCGCCTTCGATGGGGGCCGCGCCCGAGGGTTGGGGTGTGCAGGCCAACGGGATGTGGCCCTCACCGGCCAGCAGGCCAGAGGTCGCGTCCAGACCAACCCAACCAGCGCCAGGCAGGTAAACCTCGCACCAGGCGTGCAGGTCGGTAAAGTCAACTTCGGTGCCGCTGGGGCCATCCAAAGCCTTTACGTCAGACTTCAATTG
>CAIQEX010000727.1 GCA_903870955.1 uncultured beta proteobacterium | reverse complement strand
TGTTCAATACGCTGAACACGAAAACAGGAGACAGACCTTGACCCAAGCCATCGCCCCGGTGCTGCGCCGCCAGACCCTTTCTGATGCCTTGCGCCGCACGGCACTGCGGCTACCCAGCAAGACCGGTATCGTCTGCGGCACCACGCAATGGAGTTACGCCGAATTCGATGCCCTGGTCAGTCGGCTGACCGCTGGCTTGGCCAGCATTGGCGTGGCCGAGGGCGATGCGGTGGCGGTACTCGCGCGCAACTCGCATGGCTTTGCTGCGCTGCGCTTTGCGCTGGCACGCCGGGGTGCCGTGCTAGTACCCATCAACTTCATGTTGAAGCCCGACGAGGTGGCCTTTATCCTGCGCCATGCGGGGGCCAAGGCCCTGGCCACCGACAGTGGCTTGGCCGAACTGGCGCAGGCGGCTGCCAAGCTGGACACCGCGGTGACGCAGTTCATCTGGATGCCCTCGGAAGAGGTGACGGCGCCGGTGGATGGCATGCATAACTTTGAGACCCTGGCCGCCTGCACCGACCCACTGCCCGAGGTGGCGGTCACCGACCACGACGTGGCCCAGATTGTCTACACCAGCGGCACCGAGTCTTCGCCCAAGGGCGTGATGCTCACGCACGATGCCGTGCTCTGGCAATACGTCAGCTGCATGGTGGATGCCGAAATTGCGCAGGGCGACATCACGCTGCATGCGCTGCCGCTGTACCACTGCGCCCAGCTCGACGTGTTCTTCGGTCCCGGCGTCTATATCGGCGGCACCAACGTCATCACCTCCAAGCCGGTGCCCGACAATTTGCTGGCATTGATCGAGAAGTTTCAGATCAGCAGCTTCTTTGCGCCGCCCACTGTCTGGATTGCGCTGTTGCGCAGCCCCCTGTTTGATCCGGCCAAGCTCGCAAGTTTGCAGAAGGGCTATTACGGCGCCTCCATCATGCCGGTGGAAGTGCTGCGTGAGTTAGCCGCGCGCCTGCCCACGGTGCGCTTGTGGAACCTCTACGGCCAGACCGAGATCGCACCCCTGGCCACCATGCTGGGGCCACAGGATCAGTTGCGTAAACCGGGCTCTTGCGGTCGCGCCGTGCTGAATGTCGAAACCCGCGTGGTGAACGACTTGATGCAGGATGTGGCGGTCGGCGAGGTGGGTGAAATCGTGCACCGTTCGCCGCACCTCATGCTGGGCTACTTCAAGGACGAGGAGCGTACACGCGCTTCCTTTGAAGGCGACTGGTTCCACAGTGGCGATCTGGCGACGCAGGATGCCGAAGGCTTCATCACCGTGGTGGACCGCAAGAAAGACATGATCAAGACCGGTGGCGAAAACGTGGCCAGCCGCGAAGTCGAGGAAATGATTTACCGCCTGCCGGCCGTCAGCGAGGTGGCCGTCATCGGCCTGCCTGATCCCAAGTGGGTCGAGGCGGTAACGGCATTCATTGTCATCAAGGCCGATCAGCTATTGACCGAGCAGGAGGTACTGGCACACTGCAACGCACACATGGCCCACTTCAAGTCCCCCAAGCGCGTGGTGTTTGTCGATAGCCTGCCCAAGAACCCCAGCGGCAAGCTGCTCAAGCGACAACTGCGCAACGCTTACACGGCATAGCTGTCGTTACAATACGCCCGTGCTCGCAAGGGCACATTCGCTAGGGGTGCTGTTCTTCGGGACGGCTGAGAAAGTCCCTTTGAACCTGATTGAGGTAATCCTCGCGCAGGGAAGCAGATCCAACAGCGGTGTCAGCGCTTTCTCTTCTGGCACCGCGTACCAACGGATTGAGCCCACCTGCCAAGCTTTTGCATGGAGCAACGGAATGGCATCGTCTTCTACCGCCGCAACAACGACACGTACAACAACCGGCGGTAACCCTGTCCCCACCAATCAGGCACTAAGCAGCCTGCCGCTTGGCGAGCGCGTCTTCAGCTGGCATGAACATGCCTCGCTCTGGTTCAGCCTGGGCGTGGGCCTGTTGGTGATGCAGATGGGTGCCTATCTGGTGCCGGCAGTCGGCTCGCGTGACGCGGCATTGGCCATTGCACTCGGCACGGCCATCGGCGCGGGCCTCTTGGCCTGGACTGCCAAGCTCGGCGCCGACACCGGCCTGACCAGCGCGGGGCTGATGCACCA
>CAIQEX010000726.1 GCA_903870955.1 uncultured beta proteobacterium | reverse complement strand
GTGTACTGGGTGTTGAACCGGAAGTCATCGGGTGGCCTCGATTCCAGCGCCAGCATCTTTGGCTCGGCGGTCGCCATTTCTGAGGACCTGGCGGTGACCAATTGCCATGTCATGGTGGGTGCCGGAGACAATGCGGAAATCGGAACCGGGGATAAGGGGGATGTCTCGCCCGTCGAGCTGGTGGCGGCCAACTATGTGGCCGACCGCTGCGTGATTCGCTCACGCACCATGGCTTTGCGTCCGGTGGCTGGCATCCGCAGCGCCGACTCGCTGGATATCGGCGAAAACGTCTATGCGATCGGCAACCCGCGGCAGCTTGAGCGAACCCTCTCCGAAGGCCTGATCTCGGGTAAACGCATGTTGGGCGAGATCCGCATGCTGCAGACCACGGCGCCGATTTCGCCGGGGTCCTCCGGCGGCGGTTTGTTTGATGAGCGCGGCAATCTGGTGGGCATTACGACGTCCAGTTTGCGCAGTGCCCAGAGCGTCAACTTCGCCATCCCCGCAGAAGATTTCTGGCAATAGGCAGGATGGCCGGTCAACACGGCAGGTCTAAGCCTCTGCCTACTGCTCGGCGCACAAACGCTGCAGCGTGCTCCAGAACACCGGCTCCTGCGTGGTGGCAAAGTTAATGCGCATCAGGCTGCTCGGTGTGCGTTGCGCGTGGAACAGCGCACCCGGCGCCAGCAAGTAGCCCTCGTCCAGCATGCGCTGCGACAGCGCATCGGTATCCACCCCGGTATCGACCCAACCAAAAATGCCCACGGGTTCGGCGGCGAAGGTAAAACCATGGGCTAAGGCCAGCGCCACACTGCGCCCGCGCGCGCCGTCCAGCCGTTGGCGAATGCGCTCGGCATGGCGACGGATCTGGCCCTGCTCCACGCACCAGGCCAAGGCTTTTTCCAGCAGCGCGGGCGTAGTCAGCGTGGACAGCAACTTGGTGTCCAGCAGCCGCTCCACCAGATTACCTGGCGCAGCCATGTAGCCGACGCGCCAGTTCGGCGCCAATATTTTTGCGAAGCCGCCCACATAGATGGTGCGTTGCAGCCCGTCCAGGGCGCACAGGCGGGTGGCGTGTTCGGGTGCGAAGTGGCTGTAGGTGTCGTCCTCCACGACATGAAAGTTGTACTGGTTGGCCAACTGGAGAATGCGGTGCGCACTGGCCGGACTCAGGCTGAAACCGGTGGGGTTGTGCAGCACGCTGACACTCACAAACAGCTTGGGCGCGTGCTCCTCGGCGTAGCGTGCCATGACTTCCAGGTCCGGCCCGTCGGCACGGCGCGGCACCGGCAGAATGCGCATGCCCAAGGCGTCGAGACGGGCAAACTCCACCGCCCAACCGGGCTCTTCCACCATCACGTAGTCGCCGGCGCGCATCAGCGTGCGGCTGACGATATCCAGCGCGTGGGTTGCGCCAATGGTGGTGATGATCTGCTCCGGCGCGGCCTGTACCGCCACGGCCTTGAGCTTGTTGGAAACCGCACGACGCAGGCCCGTGTCACCAGCCGGCTCGCCATATTGCAGCGAGAAGGCATTCATATCCTTGGCATTGCAAAAGCGCCGTACCGCGCTGGACAAAAACGTGGTCTGCAACCACTCCGGCGGCAGCACACCCATGCCCGGCTGAGGCTTGTCGCTGATGCCGTGGAACATGCCACGAATCAGGGCTGTCGCATTCAGTGGCGCGCGCTGCGGGCTTGACGCAGCGGGCTCGGCAAAGGCTGCGGCTTTGGCCTGGGCCAGTGCATATTCAGCGGGGGTTTGCAGGCTCTCGCGCACAAAAAAGCCACGATTGCGACGCGCTTCCACCAACCCCTGCGCCAGCAACTGGTCGTAGGCGCCTACCACCGTGGACGGACTGACGCCCTGCTGCTGTGCGCACTGCCGCACCGAGGGCAGGCGCGCACCGGGTGCGAGCAGCCGATCGCGAATGCGCTGGGCAAAACGGGCCGCCAATTGTTCGGTGAGCGACTGGGCGCTACTTTTCATCAACATGGAACCTCCAATGCGGTTTGTGCTAGCCGCATAACCAATACAGTTTTGAAAACGTTCACATTAACTGTACTGCAACTGTGCTGAAATTGCACGTACATTGGATGGCATGAACACCTGCCCATTGCACACCCAGAGCGCCCCATGCAGCACATGAAAAAGGAAACCAAAGGAATGTGGTTAGGCCTTTTGGGTGTGGCCATCTTTGCCTTGCCTCTCCCTCCCGCCTACCAGGTAGGACTCACTTGAACATCGCGCGGGACTCTGATCAGCCCCCCCCCCCCAGACGCATGGGATCCCGTGCTTGAGGTTCCTCGATCGGGCTAAGGGAATACTTCGTGACAACGTGGGTTGAGAAACGCCGGTGAAGCGATTCGG
>CAIQEX010000725.1 GCA_903870955.1 uncultured beta proteobacterium | reverse complement strand
TCGAAACAATGCCAACATTGCTGCCAGCGAGATTGCAGCCCCGAGCACAGAGTCTGTCGACACCCCTGCAGAAGATACTGACGCCGCGCCTCTGTAATCGCACGCTTCAGGACGTCTATCCATGCAAGCCGATAGCCTGAAGCATCTGTTCGCGCAGCGCGCCTTTGTGCGCTTCTGGCTTGCGCGACTCGGTGGCACCACAGCCAACCAGATGCTCATGGTGGCGCTGGCTTGGCATATGTACGACATCACCTCCAGTGCCTGGGACCTGGGCCTTGTGGGGCTGTTCCAGTTCGTTCCTGCACTCATCTTTACCCTGCCCGCCGGGCATGTAGCCGACCGCTTTCATCGGGGCCGTATTTTTGCTGGCTGCATGCTGGCCCAGGCCTTGGCCGCTGCGGTGCTGCTGGCAGCGATTTACGGTGACTTCAGCACCCGTGCGTTGATCCTCGGAATTTCCGTTCTGCTGGGAATGGCCCGTGCCTTCCAAATGCCGGCACAACAGGCCTTGACGCCGCAATTGGTACCGGCCGTGCTGCTGCAACGCGCTATTACGCTCAGCGCCAGCGCGATGCAGGCGGCGATCATTTGCGGCCCCGCCCTGGGTGGTGTGCTGTATACCTTTGGCCCGGCGACTGTCTATGCCAGCAGTCTGCTTTTGCTGCTTTCAGCGGGTGCGCTGGCCTTGGCCGTGAACTACCACCACAAGACCGCACGCGCCGCCGCCACCTGGAACAGCGTGATAGCAGGCGTTACCTTCGTCTGGCAGCGCAAGGTCATTCTGGGCGCGACCTCGCTCGACCTGTTTGCGGTGTTGCTGGGAGGTGCTACCGCGCTATTGCCGATCTTTGCGCGGGACATTCTGCAGATCGGGCCGGTAGGTTTGGGTCTGCTGCGCGGAGCACCCGCAGTGGGTGCCCTGGTGATGTCCCTGGCGCTGGTGCGCTGGCCCCTAAAACGCAAGGTTGGCCACAAGCTACTGCAGGCCGTCGCTATTTTTGGCCTGGCTACTGTGGTGTTTGGCGCTTCCAGCAACTTCATCCTGTCTCTTGTGGCGCTGGTCATCACCGGTGCGGCGGACAGCGTCAGCGTGGTCGTGCGCAACACCCTGGTGCAATTGGAAACTCCAGATGAAATGCGCGGCAGGGTCTCGGCGGTGAGCTCAATCTTTATCGGCGCATCGAATCAATTGGGTGAGTTCGAGTCCGGTGCCGTAGCGGCGCTGTGGGGGCCGGTGGTATCGGTCGTGTCGGGCGGTATTGGCACTTTGCTGGTCGCGGCGGCCTGGTTAAAACTGTTTCCCGCACTGGCCCGCAGAGACCATTTGCTTTAAGTGACGACCCGAGCAAAGTCCCGCGCTTAGCTGGCCAAAAGCTCCAGGGCCGCAACCTGACCGGCAGTCGCATGGACCGGCAGGTAAATACTCACCTGGGTGCCCTCGCCCTGCACGCTCATCACCGAGATACTGCCGTTGTGGTGCTCCACAATTTCCTTGGTGATGCTCATTCCCAAGCCCGTACCCGGCACACGCCCTGAGGTATCGGCACGGTAGAAACGGGTAAAGACCATGCCGCATTGCTCGTCGGTCATGCCTATGCCATGGTCTATGACATGGATGGCAACGCGCGGCGCTTGATCGGAAGCTTGCAGCAATTCGACCCGGACCTGTACCGCGCCTCCTTCCGCCGAATATTTGTAGGCATTGGAGAGCACATTCAGCACCGCCTGACGCAGTTTTCCAGAATCGGCATGTAGAACAATGCGTTGCGCCGGAACTTCAAGTTCGGGTGGCGCACGACCGGCAGGACATTGAAAGGCTTTGGTTAGATCCGCCAGCAAGTCCTGCAAACTCACCTCTGCGAAATTGAAATCCTTGCCCCGCCGGGCCTCTATGCGTGCCAGATCCAATAACTCGTTGAGGATATCCACCATCAGACGCGACTGCTTGTGAATAATGCCGAGAAACTCCTTTTGCAACTCGGCGTCATTGCTTTGCGTCAGCAATACTTCGGAGAAACCATAAATGCTGGCCATCGGGGTGCGCAGTTCATGCGCCGCAGTCGCCAGGAATTCACTCTTGAGTGCCTCAACCTCAGACTCATGGGTGATGTCGCGAACATAAAGAATTTGGGAAACGGTTTCTGACTCGCTGAGCCGCAATTGCACTTGCAGAATGAGTTTCCCCAATTCCTTGAGCTCAATCGTCTCCATGGCCGATGCCGTTTTGCCTTGCACCGAATTGCGCAACGCCTTCAAGCCGCTGAAACGCGAAGCGGTTTCGCAAAGGCTGGCCAGCCACGCTGAAAATTCGATTTCGTCCATTCCTTCAAGCGCCATATTGCCCAAGCCGGTCATTTTGCGGAAGGCCGGATTGACGAACTTGACACGGAAATTCTGATCAAAGGACACAAAACCGTCCGGGCTGATTTCGAACACCGCGTTAAGTTGCGCAGTGCGCTCCTGGATCTGCGCCTGCGCCGCTTTGCGAGCCTCCGCGTCCCGGCGCAACAAGCCCAGGTAACGTGAAATACCGACCATCAGAGCCAGGATCAACAGCGATACAAAGCCAGCCTGCAACAGCAATGCCTGCAATGCCTTCTCATGGTTTTGCATCAGAAAGCGGATGTCCACAGCGGCCAGAGACACCATGGAATAGCCCGGCAACGTGCGGTAGAAATACATGCGCTCGACGCTATCCACCACCGATTTCTGGATATAGCTGCCGGATGCCCGTTCCTTCAACAAACGTTCAAAAAGGGTCGAGCGGGAGGCGTCTGAGCCGAACTCGGCCTGGTTGCCCACACGGCGGGCCCGCGCAATACCATCGTCCCCATAAAGCGCTGTCAGTCCGCCCGGGCCCAGGTTGAGCGCACCATAAAAATCCGTGAAGTAGGTCGGGTTGATCGACAACACCACCACGCCACCAAAACTGCCGTCCGGCTTGTTGATGCGCCGGGTCAATTGAATCGACCACTTACCCGTAGCGCGGCCAATCACCGGTTTGGATACAAAGAGTTGTCCGTTGTCCTGGTCGACATGGACCTTGAAATGTTCACGGTCCGACAGGTCAAGTCGACTCGTGATCGGCCGATTTGCCAGTATGTAAATGCCATGGGCGTCGATGATGCCCACCTGGTTGAATATTTCGGCGTCAATAACGCCTTGCTGCGTCAGCGCCTTCAGGTCAAGCTTTGCACCCAAATCCTGGTAGCGTGATTGCACAAAGCGGATAACCTGATCTGCGCTGCGAAAGGTGCGCACCGCATGCTCCTGGGCGGCACGCGTGAGGTTGGAGAGGTCCCGCTCGGCGGCAGCCAATTCGCGCTCCCGACTCTGTTGGGCCAGCACATAAACGTGCGACCAAGTCAGCGCCAAAAGTAGCAAACCCACTGCCCAAAGCAAAATGAGTACGTTACGATGCCTGGACTGCATTCGCGTTTCTGCAGCCTGAATCATGCTGTTGGATGGGGTAGTGGAATTTAACGGGCGACGCTGTTTGGCAATTGCCAACTGCTGACGACTTCTGCGGCGATTTGCTGCAATCGGTCAAACGGAATGGGTTTGTCCAATATTTCGATGTCTGGCGGAAGTCCCCCTCTGGCTGCGACTTCTGACTTGTCCATGCCGGTCACCACGACGATGCGCGTGCTGGCGGCCTCAGGGGCCTTTTGCAGGGCATTGAGCATGACAAAACCATCGATACCCGGCATCCGCAAGTCGGTAATGAGCAAGTCCGGGCAAACACGGCCCAAAATGAGCAAGGCAGCGAATGCATTGTTGGCAACGATGACTTGGGGCGCCATGGGCCAACTGGCCATACGTGCCTCGTACAGACGCAGCAAGTTCACGTCATCCTCAACCACCAACACCTGAAGGCGACGACCCGCACCCTGCGCGGGGTGGTTAGTGGGCTCGATAGGCGCCTCAAAGCGAGGCGTTACAGGGGCTTTGTGCAGCAGCCTTTCGACCGACTCACGGATCACCCGCCGATGTCCACCGGCTGTCTTCCATGCCTGTAGTAAGCCGCTTTCTGACCAAAGCTGAACCGTGCCCACAGAGACACCCAGGATATTGGCTGCTTCCTTGGTGGTACAGAATGATTTTTCAACGCTGGATGTCGACATTTTTGTTGGTTTCACCTTAAGAGCGCCGCATGATCGTATGACGATGCATTCACATATTCGCAAATTTTAAGGTAAATTGATAAATGCCGCATAAAAATTGCGCCAAAATGTCTTACTAACCTGTGCCATGAGAACACGCACCCACTATCTGCCCATAGAAATTGCCACCGTTGACATGGTGCTGGCCGAGTCGGTCAAGGACGGTTTTCAACGTTCCCTGCTACCCAGTGGCAGTACCCTGACGGCCGAAAATATCCAGCAATTGCAGGCCCACGAAGTAGAGTTCATTTGCGTTTCCTATGAGGACACGCGTACGCCCGAAGAAGTAGCCGTGCATTCAGCCGAAACCGCGCGCGGTGTGATGAATATCTTTGCTTCGGCTGACTTGTCCAACCCGGTCATGGCTGCCCTGTTCAATCAGGTTCTGATGTACCGGAGCGCGTGATGGCTAACCCCGTTACCAAACAACGTGTGCTGGATTCTCGGGACCAATTGCCTGCCTTTCCCTTCGTAGTGCTGCAGATTTTGAAAACACTGGATGACCCGGAAGCTTGCCTGAGTCTTCTGAGTCGCCAGGTCGAATCCGATGCCGTGATTTCGGCGCGTCTGCTCTCGATGTGCAATCGCGCAAGCACGTCCCAAGGCAGAGCCCCGGTGAACAATGTGTTTACGGCGCTCTCTTTACTCGGAATGGCCCGGGTGCGCGAAGCCGTCGTGACGATCAAACTGGCCAGTTTTATGCAGGCGTTCATCCCCGCGGCGGCATTGCAGTACTACTGGTCGCATAGCCTGGCTTGCGCGGTGTGCGGCGTCGAGGTGGCTCACTACACCGAGGCGGACGTCAGCGTTGATGCCTCGCTGATTGCCTGCCTGCTGCACGATGTAGGGCAACTCTGGTTGCTGCGTTTTGAGCCTGAAGTGTTGCAGGCAGCGATGCAGGCTTCTGAAGCGCGCGACGTCGAAATTGATGTGGTTGAACGAGAGGTGTTCGGTGTGGACCACGCAACCATTGGTGGTTGGTTGGCGCAGGCCTGGGGCTTGTCGGACGACATCTGCAAAGGCATTGCATTTCACCATTCGCCGGCAGGTGGCTTGCCGGAGCCCCTGGTGGCCGTGGTGCATGTCAGCGAAGTGCTCAACCACGCTTTGAATCTGTCGCATGCGCGTCGCAGCCACGTCCGTTCGATTTCGGAAGAATGCTGTGCCCTGCTAGGGCTGGATTGGGGTGACGATTCGCACAGGCTGTTTGGCAGGATCGAGGCCCGCAGCCGCCACGCCTTCGCGCCCTATATCTCTGAATCTTGACTTTGCTCAAGCTCCATGCTTGTTGCAAGCTTACAACTAAATCACCCTACCGAAGTTAAGGGACTAGGGTAAACCCTAGTCATGAGACAAGGGTTTACCCTATACTGCACTGCAACATGATCACTTTTATAGGAGGATCCCATGTCCAGTTCAGTACTTAAGCTCAACACGCTCCCCGTTAGCCAGGGCAACAGCATTGGCGCCGCCTTTGGCGAAGTCGCAGTGGCCTTCAGGCATTTGGCATCGGCACTGATTCAGAAAACTTTTGCCCCCGCTTCGGAGCAAGTCAAGCAACTGACTGCATTTGAAGAAGCCGAAGCACTGCGCACCTATGCTGCAGAGTTTCAAGCGCAGGACCCCGATTTTGCGCAAGACCTGTTTTGCGCTGCCGACCGCCACGAGATCGAAGCGGCCGCTAAGGCAAACGCCACTGCTTAACCAGCGCGTAAATGGCCGGAATGACGGCCAGGGTGAGCACGGTGCTTGACACCATGCCACCCACCATCGGCGCGGCAATGCGGCTCATCACTTCCGAGCCGGTGCCCGTGCCCCACAGGATGGGAAGAAGGCCGGCCATGATGGCCACCACGGTCATCATTTTGGGTCGCACCCGCTCGACTGCACCTTCCATGACGGCAGCGTAGAGTTCCTGCATACCGGCCTCCTTGCCCTGCGCGCGGCAGGCCGCTTGGGCCGCCTCCCAGGCATGGTCGAGGTATATCAGCATCACCACGCCGGTCTCGGCCGCCACCCCCGCCAGAGCAATAAAGCCCACGGCAACTGCCACCGACAGGTTGTAGTCCAACAGCCACATCAACCAGACCCCGCCGACCAGGGCGAAGGGTACGGACAGCATGACGATCAGGGTCTCGGTCATGCGACGGAAGTTCAGATACAAGAGCAAGAAGATGATCAGCAAGGTGACCGGCACCACGACCTTCATCTTCTCGATGGCCCGCTCCATGGACTCAAACTGCCCGCTCCAGGTGGCGTAGTAGCCCGGCTGAAACTTCACCTGCGCGTTCACTGCCGCGCGCGCTTCCTTCACATAGCCGCCAATGTCTCGGCCACGAATATCCACGTAGATGTAGGTGGACAGCAGCGCATTTTCCGTGCGGATGCTGGGCGCGCCCTTGGCGATTTCCACCTTCGCCACTTGACCCAGCGGGATCATGGCGCCGCCCATGGTAGGCACCAGAATTTCGCTGGCGATCTGCTGCGGATTGGCCCGCAATTCACGCGGGTAGCGCACGGTCACGCCAAAGCGCTCACGCCCTTCCACCGTGGTGGTCACCATTTCACCGCCCAGTGCAGTTCCGATCACATCCTGCAAGTCGCCTACGGCCAGGCCGTAACGCGCCAGCGCAGAGCGGTCCGGTTCGATGTTGATGTAGAAACCACCCGTAATGCGCTCGGCAAAGGCGGAGGACGTACCGGGTACCTTTTTCACCACCGCCTCGATCTCCTTGGCCAGCCGCTCCATCTCATTCAAATCCTTGCCAAACACCTTGATACCGATGGGCGTGCGGATGCCGGTGGACAGCATGTCGATGCGTGCCTTGATGGGCATGGTCCAGGCGTTGGAGACGCCGGGGAACTGCAACGCCTTATCCAGTTCCGCAATCAGCTTGTCGGTGGTGAGACCGGCACGCCATTCGGCTTCCGGCTTCAGGTTGATCACCGTCTCAAACATCTCGGTCGGTGCCGGATCGGTGGCAGTGTTGGCCCTGCCCGCCTTGCCATAGACCGACTCCACTTCCGGAAAGCTCTTGATGATTTTGTTCTGCGTTTGCAGCAACTCTGCCGCCTTGGTAATCGACATGGCCGGTAGCGAAGACGGCATGTACAGCAGCGTGCCCTCGTTCAGCGTGGGCATGAACTCGGAGCCGAGTTGCGAGGCCGGATAAAACGACACGCCCATGGCAATCAGCGCCAGCGCAATCGTGAGTTTCTTCCAGCGCATGACCCAAGCAATGATGGGCCGGTAGACCCAGATCAGGAAGCGGTTCACCGGGTTCCTGGCTTCGGGCATCACCGGTCCACGGATAAACAGCATCATCAGCACCGGCACCAACGTTACCGACAACAGCGCGGCACCGGCCATGGAGAAGGTTTTGGTATAGGCCAGCGGCGAGAACAAACGCCCTTCCTGCGATTCCAAAGTGAACACCGGCAGGAAGGACACGGTGATGATCAGCAGCGAGAAGAACAGCGCCGGGCCGACCTCCTTGCAAGCCGCAATCATGGCCTCGGCACGTGACTCGCCCGGCTTCAGCCGTTCGATGTGCTTGTGCGCGTTTTCGATCATCACAATCGCCGCGTCCACCATGGCGCCAATGGCAATCGCAATGCCGCCCAGACTCATCAGGTTGGAGTTCATGCCGAGCAGGCGCATGGCGATGAAGGCGATCAACACGCCCACCGGCAGCATCAGAATGGCGACCAGAGCCGAGCGCACATGCAGCAGGAAGATGACGCACACCGCTGCCACGATCAGGCTTTCCTCAAACAGCGTGTGCTTGAGCGTCTCGATGGCGCGGTGGATCAGATCGGAACGGTCATAGACCGGGATGATGCTGACGCCCTCGGGCAGCCCGGCAGACACCTCGGCAATCTTGTCCTTGATGTTGGAGATCACCTCCAGCGCGTTCTGGCCGTAGCGGGCCATGGCGATGCCGGAAACCACCTCGCCCTCGCCATTCAGTTCGGTAATGCCACGGCGCTCATCCGGCACCATTTCCACGCGTGCAATGTCGCGCACCAGCACGGGCGTGCCCTTGTCGCTTTTGAGCACCAGATTCTCAATGTCGGAGGCGCCACGCAGATAGCCTTTGCCGCGCACCATGTACTCGGTTTCCGCCATCTCGATGGCGCGGCCGCCGACATCGCGGTTGCTGTCGCGAATGGTCTGCGACACCTTGCTCAACGGAATGCCATAGGCGCGCAGCTTGATCGGGTCGACCGTCACTTGATAGGTCTGGACAAAACCACCGATGGACGCGACTTCGGCCACGCCATGCGCCTTGGCCAACTGGTAGCGCAGGTACCAATCCTGAATCGTGCGCAACTCGGCCAGGGTCTTGTTCTTGGCCACCAAGGCGTACTGGTAGACCCAGCCAACACCCGTGGCGTCCGGCCCAAGCGACGGCGTCACGCCTTTGGGCATGCGACCTGCGGCAAAATTCAGGTACTCCAGCACGCGCGAGCGGGCCCAGTAAATGTCCGTGCCATCTTCAAAGATCACATACACAAAGGACGCGCCAAAGAAAGAGAAGCCGCGCACCACCTTGGACTTCGGCACCGACAGCATGGCCGTGGTCAGCGGGTAGGTCACCTGGTCTTCCACCACCTGCGGTGCCTGGCCCGGAAACTCGGTGTAGACGATGACTTGCACATCCGACAAATCCGGCAGCGCATCGAGCGGGGTTTTCAGCACCGCGAAAATGCCTGCCAGCGTGATGAAAAGCGTGGCCAGCAACACCAGCGCGCGGTTGCGCGCCGACCAGTCAATGATTTTGGAGAGCATGGTGTTACTTCTTCATTTCCATGGCTTGGGGAGTGATTTTGGTAATCACCCATTCGCCTTTGCCGCGCTCGACAAATTCAAAGGCAATTGGCGCGCCGGGCTTCAGGTCTTTGAGCAACGCACTGTTGGCCAACGCAAACTCCATCGTCATGGCTTTCCAGTTCAAGCTGGCCACGGCGCCGTGGCTGATGGTGATGGACTGGGTCTTGGCGTCGACCTCGACCACCTTGCCTTGCGCCTGGTGACCCATCGTGGCGGACGCCATGGCTGCGCCACCACTTGCATTGGCGTCACTGCTGCCAAATCCCGCAATCGCCGCCTTGAGATTGCTTTCCGCATCTATCAGGAAGTTGG
>CAIQEX010000724.1 GCA_903870955.1 uncultured beta proteobacterium | reverse complement strand
GTGGGCAGTGGCGTGGCCACCACGGCGGCGGCAGGCTTGGCCGCCTGATCACGCCCGTAGTTAAATGGCGATGCACCCTTTTGTCCCTTGGCCTGGGCAATCTCGCTGGCGCGCTTGCTCTGCATCAGCCAGTCGGTAACACCCCCTTCGTATTCGCGCCAGTGCGCATCGCCCTCGTAGGCAATCGTGCTGGTGACCACGTTGTCCAGAAAGGTCCGGTCATGACTCACCAGAAACACCGTGCCGTCGTAGTTCTGCAGCAGGTCTTCCAGCAATTCCAGGGTGTCAATGTCCAGGTCGTTGGTCGGCTCGTCCAGCACCAGCACATTGGCCGGGCGGGCAAACAGGCGCGCCAGCAACAGCCGGTTGCGTTCGCCACCGCTGAGTGATTTGACCGGTGAATTGGCACGCGCTGGCGAGAACAAAAAGTCGCCCAGATAGCTCTTGACGTGCTTGCGCTGGTTGCCGATTTCGATCCACTCGGAGCCGGGGCTGATGAAGTCTTCCAGGGTGGCTTCCATGTCCAGCGCGTTGCGCATCTGGTCGAAGTAGGCGACTTCGATATTGGCACCCTGGCGCACCGTGCCCCAGGGGCTGTGGCCCGGTTCGGGGGCTGGCGAGTTGGCCGGTGCCGGGTCGGCCTTGAGCTCACCCAGAATGAGTTTGAGCAAGGTGGTTTTGCCGGCACCATTCGGTCCGAGCAGGCCGATCTTGTCGCCACGCAGAATCGTGGCGGTGAAGTCGTGCACGATCTTGCGGTCGCCAAAGCTCTTGGAGACGTGGGTCAGTTCGGCCACCAGCTTGCCGCTCGAAGCGCCACTGGAGATGTCCATGTTGACGCTACCCACCACCTCGCGCCTTGCTTCGCGCTGTGCACGCAAGCCGTCCAGGCGCACGATGCGCGCCGTGGCACGGGTGCGACGCGCTTCCACGCCCTTGCGAATCCACACTTCTTCCTGCGCCAGCAACTTGTCGGCGCGTGCGTTGATCACAGCCTCCTGCGCCAGTTGCTCTTCTTTTTGTAGCAGGTAGGCGGCAAAGTTGCCGGGGTAGGAAAGCAGCTTGCCACGGTCCAGTTCGACGATGCGGGTGGCCACGTTGTCCAGAAACGAGCGGTCGTGGGTAATGGTGATGATGCTGCCCTTGAAGTCCACCAGCAGGCCTTCCAGCCATTCGATGGAGTCCAGATCCAGATGATTGGTCGGCTCGTCCAGCAGCAGCACATCGGGTTGCGCCACCAGCGCTTGGGCCAGCGCCACGCGCTTTTTGGTGCCGCCCGACAGGGTGCTGACCACGGCCTCGGGGTTCAGGTGCAGGCGATGCAGGGTTTCGTTGACACGCTGCTCCCAGTTCCAGCCATCCAGGTGCTCGATCTCGTCCTGCATGGCATCCAGATCGCCGTGGCCCAGACAATATTCCTCGATCAGGTCGATCACGCGGGCCAGGCCAGCGCGCACGGCCTCGAACACGGTGGCATCGGCATCCAGCTGCGGCTCCTGCGCCACATAGGAAATGCGGGTGCCGTTTTGGACCTGCAACGTGCCGTCATCGGGCTTGTCCATGCCGCCGAGAATTTTCAGCATGCTGGATTTGCCCGCGCCGTTACGGCCGATCAGACCGACGCGCTCCGCAGTTTCGAGAGAGAAGTCAGCGTGGTCGAGCAGGGGGACGTGCCCAAAAGCCAGCTGGGCGTCAAGAAGAGTAATCAATGCCATAGCCTTCGATTATCCCTTGCCACTGTTACTAGGGCTTCATGAGGGGCGTTCATAATGTCCGCTAGCCGGAGATTGTTTCGGTGCAGGAATTTCAGGAGACCAGGAATGGCAATTACGGCGCGACGAGTTTTGGGTTCTTTTATCGGGTTACTGGTGTTGGCAGCATTGCTGTTCGCGGGCTATACCGCCGTGGTCCTGAAGTGGAGTTACTCGGCGGGTGAGCGCGCCGGCTTCATGCAGAAGCTCTCCACCAAGGGCTTTATCTGCAAGACATGGGAAGGCGAACTGCAGTTGGTGGCCCTGCCCGGCAGCATGCCCGAGAAATTCTTGTTCTCGGTGCGTGACGACGCCGTGGCAGCCCGCATCAACGCCACCATGGGCAAGCGCGTGGCACTGACCTACGAGCAGCACATCGGTGTGCCAACCTCCTGCTTTGGCGAGACCGAGTACTTTGTGACTGACGTGAAGGAAATACCGAACTAGGGAGTTGTACACGTGATCGAGTTAGGGGGCGGATAAACGCCAAGCAGTTAGGCGATTGCCAGCCGGAACCACAAGATACCCTTCGCCCGCGCCCAATCCAGAAGTTGGGTAAATGTCAAAAAAGTAGGGCGCCCTAATGGGTTGTCCAGCATTCCCGGTCCAAACCTGGACGCCCGTAGCTGCGTCTAGTGCATAGACATTTCCCGT
>CAIQEX010000723.1 GCA_903870955.1 uncultured beta proteobacterium | reverse complement strand
CCACTGGCACCGCCGTGGCACAAACTGGGTTGATTGCGTTTGTGGGTTTGGCCGCACCGCACCTGGTACGCGCTCTAGTTAAGGTGCCGCACCGCCAACTGATGTGGTTGGCCAGCGCCATGGGTGCCGTGTTGCTGGGTGGTGCGGATTTGCTGGCGCGCTGGCTAATTGCGCCGCAGGAACTGCCGGTCGGTGTATTGACCGCCGTGCTGGGTGGGCTCTACCTGCTGTGGTTGATGCACCGGGGCGGCGGCGCACTGGGGGGACGTAACGTATGAATCTTGCCCTCAGCGCCAAGAACCTGAGCGCCAGCCTAGGCGGCAGGCCGGTCTTACATGACATTTCGCTGGACATCGTTCAGGGTCAATGGACGAGCATTCTGGGCCCCAACGGTGCTGGTAAATCCACGCTGCTCAAGGCGATGGCCGGTTTGCTCACCCATACCGGAACGGTTGCGCTGTTGGGTCAGCCGATTCAGTCCATACCGCAGCGACAACGGGCACGCACTCTGGCCTGGTTGGGGCAAAACGAAACCTCGGCTGACGACCTGAGCGCCTGGGATGTCGTCATGCTGGGGCGTTTGCCGCATCAGGCCTGGTTAGCACCACCCAACGAAAAAGATATGGCGGCCGTCGAGCGCTCGCTGCGCTACACGCAGGCTTGGGATTGGCGCGAACGTGCGTTGGGGCAACTCTCCGGTGGCGAGCGCCAGCGCGTGTTGTTGGCCCGCGCTTTGGCGGTCGAGGCCCAGGTGCTGCTGATGGACGAGCCGTTGGCCAACCTTGACCCGCCGCATCAGGCGGACTGGCTGTGTGTGGTCGAGGCCTTGCTGATGCACGGCACCACGGTGGTCAGCGTGCTGCACGAGATCACCATGGCTTTAAACGCCAATCGCCTGGTGGTGATGCGCGAGGGGCGGGTCACACACCATGGCGCCACCACTGACGTGGCCACACGTGATGCGGTGTGCCAGGCTTTTGACGATCGTATTGCGATCCATCCGTTGAATGGCCAATGGGTGGCTTTGCCCGTGCGGACCCCATGAACCTCGACTACGGCACGCTGGACATGCAGCGCCGCCAGCACCCGGCCTGGCGCCTGCTGGCAGCTGACTCGGCGCCGCTGGTGGCGAGTTTTTTGCACCGCGTATTTGTGGTGCCCAATGTGCGGGTGATGGCGCAGTCCAATCTGACCGAGGCGCTGGAAGACACGCTGTACGGCCTGCGTGAGCAATTGGGTGCTAAGGCCGGTGTTAAAGCCTTTCCCAAATCGGCACAAGAATACTTGAACGACTGGGCTGCCAATGACAAGGGTTGGTTGCGCAAGTTTTACCCGGCCGGATCGGATGAGCCGCATTTCGATTTGACCCCGCCCACCGAGCGCGCTCTGGCGTGGCTGGGCAGCTTGTCGGACCGCAGCTTTGTCGGTACCGAGTCGCGCTTACTTACGCTGTTTGGTTTGCTCAAGCAAATGAGCTTTGGTGCCGAGACCAACCCACAGACTCGCCTTGCCGAGCTCCACAAACAGCGCGATGCCATCGACGCGGAAATTGCCCGGGTGGAGGAGGGCAACATGGCCCTGCTGGATGACACCGCGCTGAAAGACCGGTTTCAGCAATTCACCAGTCTGGCGCGTGAGTTGCTGGCTGACTTCCGTGAGGTGGAGCACAACTTTCGCGCACTGGACCGCACGGTGCGTGAGCGCATTGCGTTGTGGGATGGCGCCAAGGGCGAGTTGCTGCAAGCGATCATGGGCGAGCGAGATGCCATTGCCGAGTCCGACCAGGGTAAGAGCTTTCGCGCGTTTTGGGATTTTCTGATGTCGCAGTCGCGTCAGGAAGAGTTCACCGCGCTGCTCGCACGCGTGCTGGATTTGCCGCCGGTGTTCAAGCTTGAGCCGGATATGCGCTTAAGGCGCGTGCACTACGACTGGTTGGAAGCCGGTGAATATGCGCAGCGCACCGTGGCGCAACTCTCGCAGCAGTTGCGCCGCTTTCTGGACGATAAAGCCTGGTTGGAAAACCGCCGCATCATGGATATTTTGCATGGCATCGAAGGAAAAGCCCTGGCCCTGCGCGATGTAGCGCCTGCCGCCTTGCGCGTACCGGACTTCATGCAAATTGACGAGATTGGTGCAGGCGTGGAGCTGCCGCTGGAGCGCCCGTTGTACCAACCACCTTTGCAAAACGTACTGACCTGTGTGGCCTTGCAAGCGGGCGACGCGGACCTGGATGCAGCCGCGTTGTTCTCGCAAGTGCGCGTGGACAAAGCGGCTTTGTCGGCCCACATTCGCCAGTCGCTGCAGACCCAGACGCAAGTCACGCTGGCGGAGCTCTTGCACACCCGCCCATTGCAGTTGGGCTTGGT
>CAIQEX010000722.1 GCA_903870955.1 uncultured beta proteobacterium | reverse complement strand
GCAGTCGATCAGAACAAAATCATATTCGGTGGCGACCACGGCGATGGCGGCCTTGAGTCTGCGCTCGCGACGCTCCACCTCCACCAATTCCACCTCGGCTCCGGCCAACTCACGGTTGGCCCCCAGAATGTCGTAGCCGCACCCGGCCGCGATAAGTTTTTCGCTTTGAACGCGCGCCTCGGCAATGGTGGCGGACTCCAGCAGCACGTCGTAAACCGAGAGCGCGAGTTTGCGTTTATCCACACCAGAACCCATGGTGGCATTGCCCTGTGGGTCCAGGTCAATCATCAGCACGCGCTGCCCGACTTTAGCCAAACCGGCCGCCAGATTGACGGTGGTTGTAGTCTTGCCGACCCCACCCTTTTGGTTGGCTACGCAAAAAATCTTGGCCATGCGTTTGGTGTCCCCTGCAGAAGTTGCGTTCACGTCTGTGACCGTCATTTAGAAAGCGCCAGCTTGATACCAAAGCCAACCAGAAATATCCCTGCGACCTTTTCAAGGACACGGCCAATCATGGGATTGGCGCGTACCCGTTCGGCCAGAAAATGCGTCAACAGGGTGGCGCCCAGGCCATACAAAAAGGTCAGCGCGGCAATGGTGGCAGCCATGAAGGCGTAGGTGATCAAGCCTTGTTGGCGTACGGGGTCGACAAACAACGGGAAGAAGGCCATGTAAAACAAAATCGCCTTGGGATTGAGCAAGGTGATCATCAGGGCCTGGCGCAGATAGTGGCGCGGCTTGATGTTAATCACCGGTGCGGCGCCCGGCTTGGCCAAAAGCATCTTCACACCCAGCCAGGCCAAATAGGCAGCGCCAAACCACTGCACAGCTGAAAATGCTTCCGGGTAGGCAGTCAGCAAGGCCGCCACCCCGGCAACCGCAGACCACATTAGCACCTGATCTCCCAGAATTACGCCCATGGTTGCTGCCAACCCACCTGCTACTCCACCCTTGCTGGTACTGGTGACCAGAGCCAGATTACCTGGACCGGGGATCGCTAAAAACACAATCACAGTAACGACAAAGGTGCCGTAGTCGGTAACGCCAAGCATGGTGGTTTCTTTCTAAGGGAGGGTGTGAGTTTACGTTGGATTTTTGGCGAGGCGAATTTGGGATCTTTGTTCCACGTGAAACATAAGTCGCCTTTACCCACACCAGCCGCCCGCTCCAATCCATCGACCCTACAGGCCGTCCATTCAGATCAGGTCGGTCGCATCCAAAGTAGGCAACGTTCCGCATCCAACCCCGGCACCACCAATGGTTCCACGTGAAACATTTGCACGTCGGCGGGAAGAGCTGCAATTTCGTCCGCAGGGTGCTTGCCCTTCATGGCCATCCAGACGCCCTGCTCTGCCAGACATTTCCGTGACCAGGTCACAAAATCCAGCAATGACGCAAAGGCGCGTGAACTCACCACGTCGTAGGTGTCGGTTAAATTCTCCACCCGCGCATGAATGCCGCGCAAGTTAGTCAGCTTCAACGACACCGCCACCTGTTGAATAAAGGCCGCCTTCTTGGCCACCGTATCAACGCAGTGCACTGTTACGTGGGGGCAGCAAATGGCAATCACGGCGCCAGGCAAACCGGCGCCCGAGCCGACATCCAGCAAGCGCAATGGAGTCTCAGCTTTCAACGCGCCAGAAGCTCCCATCGCAGTCACTTGTTTCTGCAACGGCAGAACGACCGCCAGACTGTCCAGCAAATGGTGCGTCATCATCTCGGCGGGATCACGAACCGCAGTCAGGTTATAGACCTTGGTCCATTTTTGAATCAATTCCAGATAGCCGAGCAGATGCCCCACTTGGACATCAGACAGGGACAACCCAAGCGCCAAAGCACCGGCACGTAACTCGGCTTCCAGCGGCTTCATCATTCGGCCAAGTCCGCTGTGGCATCCACATCAGCGAGCCCCGGCAGTGCCGCGTCAACGGGCTTGTCTGCAAAACCTTTGAATTTGCCGCGCTTCAGATGAATCAGCAGCAACGAAATGCTGGCTGGCGTAATGCCCGACAGGCGTGACGCCTGACCCAAAGTTTCGGGCCGATACTTGCTCAAGCGCTGACGCGCTTCGATACTCAGAGCCGACACCTGCATATAGTCCAACTCCGCTGGCAGACGCAGATTCTCATAAAACGACGCACGCTCCACCTCGCCCTTTTGACGATCGATGTAGCCGGAATACTTGGCAGCGATCTCGACCTGCTCCACCACAGCGGCCACAAATACATCTTGTGCAATATCCGCCTGCGCATCCAGCGCAGAGCCTTCTGTCGCCAATCCAACCACCGGTAACTCGGCATTGGCAAAGCGACCGTCGGCCAGTGACATGAGCCCGGCATAACTCACGTCCGGGCGGCGCAGCAGATCAGCCAGGTTGTATTCATGCTCCAGGGCTTTGCCCAGCACCCGCTCAGCTTCCGATTGCGCCAAGTTGCGTGGGTTAACCCAGATGCTGCGCAGGCGCTCTGTTTCACGTGAAACAGCCTCGCGCTTGCGGCTGAAGGCAGCCCAGCGCGCATCATCCACCAGACCCAGTTGCCGCCCGACTTCGGTCAGTCGGGCATCCGCGTTGTCTTCGCGCAGCTGCAAGCGGAACTCGGCACGGCTCGTGAACATCCGGTAAGGCTCGGTCACACCCTTGGTAATCAAGTCATCTACCAGCACGCCCAGATACGCCTGGTCCCGACCGGGCAGCCAACTCTCACCGGCGAACGTGATGCTGCCAGCAGCACTTGCCGTGTCATTGCCGCCGCCCTGCGCACGCGCCTGCAGCGCTGCGTTGATTCCCGCAAACATGCCTTGTGCCGCAGCCTCTTCATAACCGGTGGTGCCGTTGATCTGCCCGGCGAAAAAGAGCCCGGCAATCTGGCGCGTTTCAAAACTGTTCTTCAATGAACGCGGGTCGAAGTAGTCGTATTCGATGGCGTAACCGGGGCGCAGAATGTGCGCGTTCTCCAGCCCTTCCATGCTCCGCACCAGAGCCAGCTGGATGTCAAACGGCAGGCTGGTCGAAATGCCATTGGGGTAGTACTCGTGGGTCGTCAGGCCTTCGGGTTCCAGGAAAATCTGGTGACTGTCCTTGTCTGCAAAACGGTTGATCTTGTCTTCCACGCTGGGGCAATAGCGCGGCCCCACCCCTTCAATCTTGCCCATGAACATGGGGCTGCGGTCAAAGCCGGAGCGGATGATGTCATGGGTGCGGGCATTGGTATGGGTGATCCAGCAGGGCATCTGCTGCGGATGCATCTGGGTCGTACCCATAAAGCTGAACACCGGCATCTGTCCGCTCATGCCACCCGGCATGCCATCGCCGGGTTGCTCCTGGCATTTGGAGAAGTCAATGCTGCGGCCATCGATGCGCGGCGGCGTGCCGGTCTTCAACCGGCCCTGCGGCAGCTTGAGCTCCTTCAACCGGGCACTCAGCGAAACGGCCGGGGGATCCCCGGCGCGGCCACCCGCATAGTTGTTCATGCCCACGTGAATCTTGCCGTCCAGGAAGGTCCCCGCCGTCAGCACCACGGTACGGGCGCGAAACTGAATGCCCACTTGCGTAACCGCCCCCACCACCCGCTCACCCTCCACCAGCAGGTCGTCCACCGCTTGTTGAAAGAGCCACAGATTGGGTTGATTTTCCAGCATGCGCCGAATGGCGGCCCTGTACAAAACCCGATCCGCCTGGGCACGGGTGGCCCGCACGGCCGGGCCTTTGCTGGAATTAAGAATACGAAACTGAATCCCGGCTTCGTCCGTGGCCAAGGCCATCGCACCCCCCATGGCGTCTACTTCCTTGACCAGATGACCCTTGCCAATGCCACCAATAGAGGGGTTACAGCTCATCTGCCCCAGGGTCTCGATGTTGTGGGTCAGCAGCAAGGTTTTGCAACCCATGCGGGCAGAAGCGAGCGCGGCTTCACTTCCGGCATGGCCGCCGCCAACGACTATCACGTCGAAATAATCTGGGTAGAGCATGTGGATCCAATGGGGCGCGGTGCAGAACGCACGGCGCAAAAAGCCTGGTGGGAGAGCCCCCGATTCTACCGGTTGCTGCATTTTCAGGCAGTGCCCAGGGAAACCCCAAGGCGGTCTAGGCTGTGGGCTCTAGCCCTTATGCAAGCACCCGTGCAATAGTCACACGATGCAACGAAGAACACTTCTCAAACTTGGCATAGGCTCAGCCCTCGTGCTGACCATCGCAGGAGCGGCAGTTACCTTAGTACAACCGGGCCTGCAACAAGGCGCTTTGACTCCCCGCTCCCGATTGATATTGACACGCGTCGCGGAGGCCCTCATTGCCGATGCCTGGCCCGACGCGGCCACCCTGCCACACGACAAGGCGGTGGACGCCCTGCTGATCCGCATCAACACGCAGATCGCCGCCACACCCTATTCGGTGCAGGCCGAGCTCTCCCAGTTGTTGACGCTGATGGACAGCGCCGCCGGCAGACGCGCTTTAATCGGCATCAGCAGTACCTGGGATGCGGTGGGAGTGGACGAGCTCGCCGCAGCCCTGCAATCCATGCGCCTGTCGCGCATCAGCCTGCGCCAACAGGCTTACCAGGGTCTCCATGACCTCGTCTATGCCGCGTATTTCAGCGGCAAGGAGTCGTGGCAAGTGCTGGGTTACCCTGGCCCGGTGGACTTATAGCCATGAGTAAATTCAAAGACCCCATCCGGGACGGACTCGGCCGTGGCTGGGAAGTACTCGGCGGCAAGCACGCCGCCCTGCCCGAAAAGATACATTGCGATGTGGCCATCATTGGCTCCGGCGCCGGTGCCGGCATCACCGCCGAGTTGCTGACCCGCGCCGGCCTTGATGTCGTCATCATCGAAGAGGGCCCGCTCAAAAGCAGTTCTGATTTCAATCAGCTTGAATCCGAAGCCTACAAAGACCTGTACCAGGAAAGTGCCGGGCGCCGCACCAAAGACAAGGCCATCGGGATTCTGCAAGGCCGTTCCGTGGGTGGTTCGACCACCGTGAACTGGACCAGCTCGTTCCGCACGCCAACCGGCACCCTGAAGTACTGGCAGGCGCACTTCGGCCTATCCGACTACAACGATGAAGCACTCGCACCCTATTTCGCCCAGGCCGAAGCACGCCTGAATATCGCACCCTGGGGCGTCGCACCCAATGCCAACAACGCGTTGCTGGCGCGGGGCGCGGCCAAATTGGGCATTGCCACCGAAGGCATTCATCGCAACGTCAAGGGCTGCCTGAACCTGGGTTCCTGTGGTCTGGGCTGCCCCACCAATGCCAAACAAAGCATGCTGGTCACCACCATCCCGGCGGCGCTGGACCTGGGCGCCACGCTGCTGGTGGAAACACGCGCGCACCAATTCGGGTTCGCAGACGGCAAGATCAGCCACTTGCAGTGCATTGCGGTAAAGGCCAATGCAGCCCCCGCCAATGCGGGCTCTATTGCTACAACTATCATAGCAAAGCACTATATTCTGGCGGGTGGTGCGATCAATTCACCAGCCCTTTTGCTACGCTCCAAAGCACCTGACCCACACCACCGTCTGGGCACGCGAACCTTCCTGCATCCGGCCACGGTTACCACGGCGGTCATGCCGTCAGAGGTGGCAGGCTGGGCCGGTGCACCGCAGTCGGTTTACTCCGACCACTTCCTGCACAGTCAGGCAATCGATGGACCGATAGGCTTCAAGCTGGAATCGGCACCGGTGCATCCGGTGTTTGTCGGTGCCCAATTGCCCGGCTTTGGCCCACCGCAGACTGCCTTGTTCCGACAGTTTGCCAATACCCAGATCCTGGTGGCCATCATGCGCGATGGTTTTCACCCGCAAAGCGTGGGCGGCAATGTCGAACTCAATGGCGACGGCCAACCCGTGCTGGACTACCCATTGACCGACTTTGTCATGGACGGTGCGCGCCGCGCCCAGTTGGCCATGGCTGAAATACAGTTTGCCGCGGGCGCCAAGACCGTCTATCCGGCGCACGAGATGGGCACCCACTACAGTAATTGGACAGAGGCAAAAAAGGCGATTGAGAATCTACCCATGCTGCCGCTGCTGACCAAAATCGGCAGCGCCCACGTCATGGGAGGGTGCGGGCTTTCGGCCCAGGAGAACCAGGGAGTGACGCGACCCGATGGAGTGCATTGGCAGATTGAAAACCTGTCCATCCACGACGGGTCCCTCTTCCCGACCAGCATCGGTGCCAACCCCCAACTGTCCATTTACGGCATGGTGAACCGGCTGACGCAGGCCCTGGCCAAACGCCTCACCGGCAAAGACGTGTTGCTGATTCAGGCGCCTTAACGCAGACGCATGCGCAGCAGCGTGTTGTCTTTCATGAAGTAGTGGTGGTACAGCGCCGCCAGAGCGTGGCCACCGATCAGAAAATACGCAAGATTGCCGCCCAGTTCATGCGCCCCCATGATGGTCCGCCCCAATTCTTTGTCAGGTGCCATAAGTACGGGCAATTCCAGACCGAAGAAAGGTATCGGCTTGCCAAACGCGCTTAGTGCGGCCCAGCCCACCAGCGGCATCATCAGCATGATGGCGTAGAGCGCCAAATGTCCCAGATTGGCCAGCTTCTCCTGCCACGCCGGTGGGGCCGGAACGATGTCCGGCGTGGTTCCCAACAG
>CAIQEX010000721.1 GCA_903870955.1 uncultured beta proteobacterium | reverse complement strand
CCGAAACCATCAGCGCAACCGACGCCACGCTGAATCTCCTCCACCGGAACGCCATAGGTCTCTTTAATGTCACCACCAAACTGCCGGATGATGGCCAACCATTCCTGTGGCACGCTACTGGAGCCGTGCATAACCAAATGGGTATTGGGAATCTGCGCGTGTATGGCAGCAATACGGTCGATCGCCAGAATGTCTCCCGTAGGCTTGCGCGTGAATTTGTAGGCACCGTGGCTGGTACCGATGGCAATGGCCAGGGCATCCACACCGGATTTTTCCACAAAATCCTTCGCCTGTATTGGATCAGTCAGCATCATGTCGTGGGTAAGTTTGCCTTCTGCGCCCACGCCATCCTCTTCACCTGCCTCGCCGGTTTCCAGGCTGCCCAGGCAGCCTAACTCGCCCTCTACCGACACGCCTACGGCATGCGCCATAGCGCAGACACGGCGTGTGACGTCCACGTTGTATTCATAACTGGCCGGCGTTTTGGCGTCTTCGCGCAAGGAGCCGTCCATCATCACACTGGTAAAGCCTGAGCGGATGGAATGCATACACACCGCCGGTGTTGCGCCATGGTCCTGATGCAACACCACCGGGACATCTGGATGGCTCTCCACTGCTGCCAGCACCATGTGGCGCAAATAAGCTTCCCCGGCGTATTTGCGGGCGCCCGCAGAGGCTTGCAGGATCACCGGACTGTTGGTGGCCTGAGCAGCTTCCATGATGGCCTGGATTTGCTCCAGATTATTGACGTTAAAAGCCGGCACGCCGTAGCCGTTTTCGGCAGCGTGGTCGAGCATCTGGCGCAGTGAAATGAAAGCCATGGTTTTTCCTTGTAGGTTGTAAATTGGGGTTATGCAGCAGCACGCTTTTGCAGGATTTCGAAGGCAGGCAGAGTCTTGCCTTCCAATACTTCGAGGAAGGCTCCGCCGCCCGTAGAGATGTAGCCCACCTCCTTCTCGATGCCGTATTTGGCAATTGCCGCCAAGGTGTCGCCGCCTCCAGCAATACAAAAGGCCGGGCTCTGTGCAATGGCGCGCGCGATAGTTTCTGTACCTTGGGCAAACGCTTCAAATTCAAATACACCCACAGGGCCATTCCAGACGATGGAGCCTGCCGATTTGAGTTGCTGTGCAAGTGCCGTTGCTGTGCGCGGGCCGATGTCCAAAATGAGATCGTCATCAGCGACAGCGTCCGCTGATTTGACCGTTGCAACGGCGTCTGCTGCAAACGACTTGGCCACCACGACGTCCACCGGTATGGGTACCGCGGCACCTCGCGCCTTCATAGCTGACATAACGGCCTTGGCCTCTTCGACCAGACCGGGTTCAGCCAGGCTCTTGCCAATGGGAAATCCACTGGCCAGCAAAAAGGTGTTGGCAATGCCACCCCCCACAATGAGTTGGTCCACATTCTTCGCCAGCGCTTGCAATATGGTGAGCTTGCTGGACACCTTGCTTCCCGCAACAATGGCCACTAACGGGCGCTTTGGATTTGCCAGTGCCCTGTTAATTGCATCTATTTCAGCGGACAGCAGTGGGCCTGCACAGGCAATCGGCGCGTACTGCGCAATGCCGTAGGTCGTGCCTTCAGCGCGATGGGCTGTTCCAAAGGCGTCATGCACAAAAATGTCGCACAGCGCCGCCAGCTTTTTTGCAAACGCCTGGTCATTTTTCTTTTCACCTGCATTGACACGGCAGTTTTCCAGCATGACCAGCGTGCCCGGTGCAACATCGACACCATCCACCCAATTAGCCACCAGCGGGACCTCGCGCCCAATCAGTTCAGCAAGTCGGTTTGCCACCGGTGCGAGGCTGTCTTGCGGTTTGAATGCCCCCTCTGTCGGTCGCCCCAAATGGCTCGTGACCATGACGGCGGCACCGGCATCCAAGGCCATGCGAATGCACGGCACGCTGGCACGGATGCGCGTGTCCTCGGTGATGTTTCCGCTTTCGTCCTGCGGCACATTCAGGTCAGCGCGGATGAATACGCGCTTACCCGAAACAAAGCCACTGGCGATCACATCAGCAAAGCGCAGCACTTTCACGAGGCACCTCCGCCCACCACTCGGACCATTTCCAAGCACTTGTTGGAGTAGCCCCACTCGTTGTCATACCAACTCACCAACTTGACAAAAGTGCCATCCAAAGCGATGGAGGCGTCCGCATCAAACACGCTGGTGCAGGTCTCACCGCGAAAGTCGGTCGCCACAACCTTGTCATCGGTGTAGCCCAACACACCCTTGAGCGCACCTTGGCTTTGTGCCTTCATTTCGGCGCAAATTTCTGCCAAAGTGGCCGGGCTGTTGAGTTCGCAGGTCAGGTCGACCACCGACACATCACTGGTGGG
>CAIQEX010000720.1 GCA_903870955.1 uncultured beta proteobacterium | reverse complement strand
GTATCCAGCCCCACGACCCGATCGGGCACGGCATCGCGCGCTGTCAGCACCAGAATCGGGGTGTCGATCTTGCGGGCACGCAAGTCCTTCAAGACGTCCATCCCATCCTTCAGCGGCAGACCCAAATCCAGTACGCCAGCGGCATATACGCCGCTGGCCAGCTCACGCTCTGCGGCCATGCCGTCACGCACCCAATCCACTTGAAATCCGGCTTGGCGCAAGCCTGCGCGCAAGCCGTCTCCCAGCATGGCGTCGTCTTCAGCAAGCAGTATGCGCATGTCGATTCCTAAAAGGGAAAGGGTAGGAAAGTACAGCCCGAGTGGGTGCTTTGTGTTGGCCTATTTTGACGCTTCAGTCGGGGTCTGGATCGCGACCGTATTGTCGGCTTTGGGCGCACTTTGCCATTGCAGCCACCAGAAACCCAGCACCGCAATAACGATGGCCACGGCCACGACAGTCCAGGTACGGCGTATGCCTTGCTCGGCAGAACCGGTCTTGAAACCGGTCACCATGGAGCGCACCAGATTTTCCTTGTGTTGCAGACTGGCCGTCACCACCCCCACCAAGTGGCCAATGATGACCAGCACCATGGCATTGGCCAGCAAATCATGAAGCTCGCTGATCCAACCGGGCCCCAGGTCGTTGTAGGTGATGTAACCCGTGGCGGTAATGCCCAGACCCAAAAGCACCAACAGCACAATCGCCACAGCACCTGCCGGGTTGTGACCAAGATGGTGTTCGGGCTGCTTGGCTTTGATCGATTTCAGGTACCGAATGACGGCACCCGGTCCGCGCACAAAGCTGCTGAAACGGGCATAGCGGGTGCCAATCACACCCCACACCAGGCGGAACGCCAGCAAGCCACCCAGGGTGTAGCCCAGGGTGACGTGCACCAGTCGCCAGACTTCACTCTCGGCGGTGAGATAGGCGCCGGCAAAGCTGAGCACCAACAGCCAATGAAAGACCCGCACCGGCGCGTCCCAGACGCGAATCTTTTGCGTGCTTTGGTTCACATCACTCATTTGGGAATACGCACCGCATGTTCGTTGAAATCGCCCTTGGCAGCACCCGCATGGCAAGCCGAGCAATTGGCCGCGCTGCCGATACTGGCACGCTTGAAGGTACTGGCCGACACCTCGTCGTGCTGGCGCACAAACCAGTTGGACTTGCTGATGCGGTCCTGTGGTGGCTCTTCGCTGCGGCGGCCACTGCCGGCGTTGACCTGCAGCCAGTTGCCGATATCGCGTGTGGTGGATTCATCCAGTGAGGCATCGGTGCCAAAGTGTTTGTTCAGACCGCCCATGATGCGCGCCCAGGAAGCTGCAGGCAACAAGCCGGGCGGATAGGCCACGTGGCAGGAACCGCACTCCTGCTGGTGCTTGACGTTGGCGGCAGCCTGCGCAGTGCCGCCGAAGGAAAACGCCAGCGTCGCAGCAACCACGAGGGAGAGTGAGAATTTTTTCATTTTTTACTTTCGAAAATCAGGACTTCAGCGAGATCAGCCAACTCAGCAAATCGGCCTTTTCAGCGGCGCTGCATTCACGGCCAACCACATCGTTGCAATTGCGGCGGAACCACTTCTCGGTCTTCGCCGCATCGGTAAATCTCTGCGGATTGAATGCCGGTGCCATCGGCCCGATGACCTTGCCCGTGGTGGCGTGCTTGCCGTCCACCGTGGGCTTGGCCGTATGGCAGGTGGAGCAGCTCCACTCTTTTCCATGCTTGGTGGTAAAGAACTCCTGCCCGCGTGCTGCCTGAGCCGGTTGGCCAGATTGCGCCACATAAGCGGCCACCTGTTCGGCGGGCGACGTTTGCGCCTGCACAGGGCTAGAAAGAAGGGCCAGTGCCAGGGGCGTGGCCAGCGAGAAAAACTTCAGATAAGACATAAGAACCTCCATGGCTACGCATCGTAGGCAGGGCAGATTAAATCCGCCTTAACGCCTCAATAACTTAGCGCCCTGGCCATTTAGCGATCCTCTGTCTCTACGCTTTTGCGGGGTTGGTCACTGTGCGACACCTCCAGAGGGTCGGCGACGTAGCCCGGGCCTTTCATCAGCATCACCACCACACAGCCAATGGCAATGGTGAACACCGCCGTCCAATGAAAAATCACCACGCCCGCCACCACATAGCCCATGGTTTGCAGCCAGCGCACATCCGCGGAGCCCGTCGAGTCCGTCAGCAGATGCATCACCACCAGCAACACCAACGGCACAGCCGTTCCCACCAAAAAGATCAGCGGCAGCTTGCGCCACAGCTTCCACTCGAAGCCGCTGGCACTGCGAATGGAGTTGGGTAGTTTGTTGAGCCAGGACATGGCTTCAGTTTAGTTCAGCGAGCGCACCACTTGCATGGCCTCTTCCACCCGCTCCACGGCGTGAATGGTTAATCCTTCAATGGGCTTCTTGGGTGCATTGGCCTTGGGCACCACGGCCACGCTAAAGCCCAGCTTGGCGGCTTCTTTCAGCCGCTCCTGACCCCGCGGCGCCGGGCGCACTTCACCGGCCAAGCCCACTTCGCCAAAGGCTATGAAGCCCTTGGGCAAGGGTTTACCGCGCAAGGATGAGGTGATGGCCAGCATGACCGCCAAATCGGCGGCGGGCTCGCTGATGCGCACACCACCCACGGCGTTGACAAACACATCCTGATCCATACAGGCCACACCGGCATGGCGGTGCAACACCGCCAGCAACATGGCCAACCGGTCTTTGTCCAAGCCAACAGACAGGCGCCGTGGGGACGGCCCGCCGCTGTCCACCAGCGCCTGAATCTCCACCAGCATCGGGCGTGTGCCTTCCAGCGTGACCATCACGCAACTGCCGGGCACCGGCTCGGCGTGATGGCTGAGGAAAATGGCGCTGGGGTTGGACACGCCTTTCAGGCCCTTTTCGGTCATGGCAAAAACGCCAATCTCGTTGACCGCACCGAAGCGGTTTTTGATGGCGCGCACCAGGCGGAACTGGCTGTGGGTATCGCCCTCGAAATACAGCACGGTATCAACCATGTGCTCCAGCACGCGCGGCCCCGCCAGCGTGCCGTCCTTGGTCACGTGGCCCACCAGCACGATGGCGGTACCACTGGCCTTGGCCGCGCGCGTCAGGTGCGCAGCGCACTCACGCACCTGGGCCACCGAGCCGGGCGCACTCGTGAGTTGCTCGGAATAGACGGTCTGTATGGAGTCGATCACCGCGACATCCGGGCTGTGCGCAGTCAGGGTGGCTAGGATTTTTTCCAACTGGATTTCTGCCAGCACCTTGACCTGGGACCGGTCCAGCCCCAAGCGGCGCGAGCGCAACGCCACCTGTGCGCCACTTTCTTCGCCGGTCACGTACAGGGTGGATTTGCCCTGGCGTTGCAAAGAATCCAGCGCCTGCAGCAACAGGGTGGATTTACCGATGCCGGGGTCGCCGCCGATCAGCACCACACCGCCCTCCACCATGCCACCGCCCAACACGCGGTCGAGCTCTTCATGGCCGGTGGGGGTGCGGTCGACATCGCTGGCCTCGATGTCTGAGAGCACTGCAACTTCTGCGGTTTTGGCCAGCGATGCAAAGCGGTTCTTGGCCGGCGCGTCACTGCCGGCCACCGATTCAATCAGCGTGTTCCAGGCGTTACAGGCGGGACATTTACCCAGCCATTTCGGGGACGTGCCGCCGCATTCGTTGCAGGTAAATATCGTTTTTTCTTTGGCCATGCCGGGATATTACTGGATAAAACCACAGATACCCGGCGGCACTTCTCAGGGCGTGGGAATGCGCTCTCGCGCGCGCTGCACTTTCTCGGCATTGACTACGACCTTGACATTTGCAAAGTTGACCGGGGCGCTGATGGCGTCGCGCGCCTCCGCCGTGCTTTTGCACTGGTACTTGACCAAGGGCATGGCGTCGCTGCCAACGATGCTGATGACCCAGGGCGTATTGGCACGCTCGCCGCGCTGTACCGAGACGGCAATTTCACCGTTGACCAGTTTGACGTAGCTGCCGGGCGGATAAAAGCCCACCGCCTGGGCCATGGCGGAACCCATGCCGAGGTCGCCGCCGCCCGCGCCGAAGACCATATTTTTGACCGCCATCACAGGCGATTGCGCCGAACGGGTGCGCCGCGCTGCGGTGCGGGCGACAAAAACATCCGCCAGGTGCAACAGACTCCGGCTGGTCTGGTTGGTGGGCGACGCCTCTTCCGAGTCCGGCGTGTGGTGCCAGCGCACCATATCCAGATGGTGCACGTCGTCGACACCGAATTCGCGCAGGATTTGGGCACTGCGCGCCGGGTGTTCCGCGACCAAGGTGCGTTGCCAGTCATTGATGGGTTTGCTCTGGCGGGCCATGCTGTCCTGTTCACGCGCCATACCGATGTTCATGGTCAGCGCGGCCGCCATAAGTGGCTGGCGCTGTAACCCGGGCAAACCGAGTTTGACCGAAGTGAGTTCGCACACCACCGCACACAACAAGGCATGCGTGGCGCAATAGCCCAGGCTCGAATCGGTGAGGGCCTGAAACAGTTCAAACAGACTGGCATCTGCGTCTTGCTGGAGCAGAGTCAGCAATTTGTCCTGGATGCCCTTCAGTCGGGGCAAGGGATTGATCGACAAGC
>CAIQEX010000719.1 GCA_903870955.1 uncultured beta proteobacterium | reverse complement strand
GTTTTCGCGCTTGGCCACTTTTTTCAGTGCCACGGACTGCTCGGCGGTGATGCCGCTGGAGATGATGAGGGCCGAGCGGCAGGTCATGCGCCCGGCAATTTCCAGCGCGGCCAGCACATCCTCTGCGGGCAGGGCGATGATGGCCAGGTCGGCACGGGTTTGGGCCAGTTCGGCTAGGGTGCCGCTGGTATGAATGTCCAGAAAATGCAGCGTGCCCTTGAATTGCTGGGCCTTCAGGTTTTCAGCCACCTGTCTGGCCTGTGGCGTGTGGCCTTCGTCGCTGTCGTTAGAACCAGCAAAAACAAGAATGGATTGGGGTGCAAAAAGAGGTGTGAGGTAGTGTTTGTCCATAAGTTCAATCTGCGCCTATCAGCACCTTGACGTGCGCGGTGGCGCTGCGTGCAAGGGGGCTTAAGACATATCCGCCTTCAAGGCAGGAAATCATGCGCCCAAGACTGTGGCGTCGTGCCACATCCATGAGTTGTTTGGTTACCCAGGCATAGTCGGCCTCGACCAGGCCGAGGTTGCCCATGTCGTCCTCACGGTGACCGTCAAAGCCGGCTGAAATATAAATCAGTTGCGGCTCAAATGCGTCAAGTGCGGGTATCCAGTGCGAGCTGACTGCATCGCGGAATTTCTCAGAACCAGAACGCGAAGGCAGACCCACGTTCACCATGTTGTTGGCGGTGCTGTTTTCACCAGAGAAGGGGTAGATGCCGGACTCAAAAATCGAACACATCAAGATGCGGGGGTCGTTCTGCAAAATGTCCTCGCTGCCGTTGCCGTGGTGCACATCGAAGTCGATCAGCGCGACGCGTTGCAGGCCATGGTGTTCCAGCGCATGCATCACACCCACGGCGACATTGTTGAAAAAGCAAAAACCCATGGCAGAGCCGCGCTCGGCGTGGTGGCCCGGAGGGCGCACACTGCAAAAGGCCGATGGCACACCACCAGCAATCACCAGGTCAGTAGCCTGCACCAATGCACCGGCGGCGCGCAGGGCCGCTATGGCGGTGTAGGGGTTCATGCTGGTGTCGGGGTCGACCCGAAAGTAACCTTCGGCAGGGGCCGAGTTCAGGATGCTGTGGACGTAGTCAGGCAAATGGGCGCGAACCAGTTGGGCCTCGGTAGCCAGCGGCGCGTCGTAGCTGCTCATGTAATCCAGCAGCCCTTTGGTTAACAACATGTCATTGATGGCACCCAGGCGTTCGGGGCATTCGGGATGGTCTGTCCCCATCTCATGGCGGGTGCAGTCAACGTGCGTGATGTAGGCGGGTAGCAAGGGAAATCTCCTGGTGACTGCTGGCGCTCGCTGTCATAAAGCACAGTCTAGGCCAGTCTTGATTTAAAAGAATTGACGCATATCAGTAATGGGTAACTGCCAAGGGTCGCTGCTTTG
This sequence comes from uncultured beta proteobacterium, assembly GCA_903870955.1. Lineage (GTDB taxonomy): Bacteria > Pseudomonadota > Gammaproteobacteria > Burkholderiales > Burkholderiaceae_C > Allorhodoferax. Next base: position 7,150 of record CAIQEX010000719.1, on the reverse strand, counting down.
CATGACTGTGCCCTGACACGGTGCGTGACAAGCTTTAAAATACTGTGTATAAATACAGTATTAATTTACCAAGTGAAGCCAATCATGGCTCGCAGCCCTACACCCCCACGGACCTCACTGAAATATCCTGCTTACGCCGAGTTGCATTGCCTGTCCAACTTCAGTTTCCAGCGCGGTGCCTCGCAGCCGGAGGAGTTGGTGCAGCGGGCTCACGCGCTGGGCTATGGTGCGCTGGCAATGACCGACGAGTGTTCGGTCGCCGGTGTGGTGCGGGCCCATGGCGAGGCCGAACGCCTGGGCCTGCCACTTTTGCTGGGTTCGGAGTTTGCAGTGTCGTTGGAGGGTGGAGCGTCATTTACTCTGGTGGCGCTGGCGCACAACCTCTCTGGTTGGGGCAATTTATGCGAATTCATTACCCGTGCCCGTCGAGCCGCTCCCAAAGGGGAATACCGCCTGACCTGGGTCGATGTGCAGAAGCAGACCCTGGCCGATTGTGAGCTGTTGATCAGTGGTCTGGATGCGCTTCCCATGGAGACCGCCTGTGCCATTGCGAACCGTGTCCGGACACAGTATCCGAGCCATGTCTGGCTGGAGCTGACGTTGGGATTGGCCGCAAACGATGCGCTGCTTACGTACCGCGCGAACCAAATGGCCCGTTTGACCGGCCTGCCTTTGGTCGCCACGGGTCAGGTGCATATGCATGTGCGCTCGCGCAAGCCCTTGCACGATGTGCTGACCGCCGTGCGTTTGGGTTTACCGGTGGCGCAATGCGGCTTTTCACTGCAGGCAAATGCGGAATTGCATTTGCGCAGCCGTGCGCGTCTGGCTTCCCTGTATCCGCCGGAACTGCTGGAGGCCACGCTGGTGATTGCGCAGCGCTGCCACTTCAGCCTGAAGGAATTGCGCTACCAGTATCCGATGGAAGCGGTGTTGCCCGGCCAGACCCCGGCGCAAACCCTGCGCCAATACACCCAGGAAGGAGCCCGAGAGCGTTACCCCGGAGGCACCCCTGAAGCCGTGGAAAAGCAACTGGAGCATGAACTGGCACTGATTGCCGAACTGCGCTACGAGATGTACTTTTTGACCGTGCACGATCTGGTGCGCTTCGCGCGCGCGCGCGGAATTTTGTGCCAGGGCCGGGGCTCGGCGGCCAATTCGGTGGTTTGCTATTGCCTGGGCGTAACCGAGGTGAATCCGGCACTGAGCAATCTGCTGTTCGAGCGCTTCATCAGCCGCGAGCGCGACGAGCCACCGGACATTGACGTGGACTTTGAACACCAGCGTCGCGAGGAGGTGATTCAGTACATCTATGAAAAATATGGCCGCGAGCGCGCCGCCATTACCGGTGTGGTGGCCAGCTACCGCCCACGAAGCGCCTTGCGGGATGTGGGCCGGTCGCTGGAAATCCCGGAGGAACTGATCAGTGCCATGTCCAAGGAGCACCCCGGTATGTACAGCCGCGAGGTGCTGGTGGAGCGGCTGGAGTCGGCTATTGCGCGGGTGCAGGGCGACAGTGAGGATGCACGCATCAAACTCCCTGCGAAGCGCCGCCTGCAACTCTGGCTCGACTTGGCCTGTCAGCTGCAGCGATTTCCGCGCCATCTGAGCCAGCACGTCGGCGGCTTCGTGCTCACACAAGGCCCTTTGACACGCTTGGTGCCAGTGGAAAACGCCGCCATGAAAGACCGCAGTGTGATCCAGTGGGACAAGGACGATCTGGACGCCGTGGGGCTCTTGAAGGTCGATGTGCTGGCATTGGGAATGCTCAGTGCGATCCGTCGCTGTCTGGTGCTGATAGGCCAGTGGCGCGGCAAGGAAATGCGCATGCAGGACATCCCCAGCGAAGATCCCGCCACCTACGCCATGATTTGTCGCGCCGATACCGTAGGCGTGTTTCAGATCGAGAGCCGTGCGCAGATGAGCATGTTGCCGCGTCTCAAACCCCAGTGCTTTTACGACCTGGTGGTGGAGGTGGCCATCGTCCGCCCCGGGCCCATTCAAGGAGGGATGGTGCACCCATATCTGCAGGCGCGTGCCAATCCAGAGGCGGTGGAATACGCCAGCCCGGCACTCAAGGAGGTGCTCAAACGTACCCATGGCGTGCCGATTTTTCAGGAGCAGGTGATGCAGGTGGCGATGGCTGCTGCCGATTTTTCTCCGGGAGAAGCCGATCAATTGCGTCGCTCCATGGCCGCCTGGAAACGCAAGGGCGGGGTGCACAAGTTCTACGACCGGCTGGTGAGTGGGATGCTGAAAAAAGGCTACACCCAGGAATACGCCGACCAGATATTCAAGCAGATCGAGGGCTTTGGCGAATACGGGTTTCCGGAGAGCCATGCTGCCAGCTTTGCCCTGTTGGTTTATGCCAGTTGCTGGCTTAAATGGCATGAGCCCGCTTGCTTTCTGGCTGCCATGCTGAACAGCCAGCCACTGGGCTTTTATGGCCCGTCCCAATTGGTGCAGGACGCGCAACGCCATGGCGTGGAGGTACGGGCGGTGGATGTGGTGTTTAGTGACTGGGATTGCTCTTTAGAACCTGTCGGCTCCCACGCTTCCTTTCAACCTGCTGTGCGTCTGGGTTTGCGCATGGTCAGTGGGCTGTCCATAGCGGTGGCCGAGCGCATCGTCCATCAGCGTGGAATAGCTGCTTTCAGCAGCACCCAGGACCTGGCCTTGCGCAGCGCACTCGACGTGGGCGATCTGCGCTCTCTGGCCAGTGCCGATGCCTTGCTGTCCCTCAGCGGCCATCGACGCCAGCAGGTGTGGGATGCCTCGGCCCTGAGATTGGCGCCGGCCCTTTTGCAGGGCGTGCCGGTTGAAGAAGAGGCACTGGTGCTGGAAGCGGCTGCAGAAGGTGAGGAAGTGGTGTTTGACTATGCCGCTCTGGGCCTGAGCTTGCGTAGCCACCCGATGGCCCTGTTGCGTGCGCAGTTGACGCCCAAGCGCCTGCTGACTGCGGAACAGATGCGCGACTACCCAAGCGGGCGGCTGGTGCGCGCCTGTGGCATCGTGACCATGCGCCAACAACCCCAAACCGCCAAGGGTGTGGTGTTTGTGACCCTGGAGGACGAAACGGGCAGCGTCAATGTGATTGTCTGGAAGGCGGTCAAGGAGCAGTTTCGCGAAGTGTTGTATCGCGCACGCCTGATGGCGGTTTTTGGTGTTTGGCAAAAGGATTCTGGTGGCGAGGTCCGCCATGTGGTGGCCAAGCGGCTGGTGGACTTGACCCCACTTTTGGGAGAACTCAGCACCGTAAGCAGGGATTTTCATTAAGCCGGGTCGCAAAGTTTTCCCTAATAATGCGCCATGCCTTTCACAACGTTTTTGCACAAGACCTGGATACGCCGCCTGCTCTGGATTTGTCTGATCTTGCTGGTCCTTTGCTTGCTGGCATGGCAGGCACTGCCAGGCTTCTTGAAGAGCCAAATTCAGAGCCGTGGCAGTGAGGCCTTGGGTCGTAGCGTCACGCTGGATGCGGTTGAATTCAAGCCTTTGACACTGGAGCTCACACTTTCGGGACTCAAGGTCGCAAGCGTGGATGGCAAATCGACCCAGTTGGCGGTGGCCCGCATTTATGCGGACGCCAGCGTGCAGTCGCTCTGGCGCAGGGCGCCGGTATTGGACGCCATCGCCATCGACCAGCCGCAGCTTTCGGTCACCCATCTGGGCGGCGGGCATTACGACTTCGATGACCTGTTGCAACGCTTTGCTTCTGCACCAAACGCACCCCCTTCAGAGCCAACTCTTTTCTCGTTGAACAACATCGTGGTTACCGATGGCTCGGTTGATTTTGTTGACCATGTGAACGGCGTTAGCCAGCAGCACAGCCTGCGCAAACTCAACCTGTCGGTGCCCTTTATCAGCAGTTTTGAGTCCCAGCGGGAAGTCACGGTGCAGCCGCATCTGGCGTTTGAAATGAATGGCAGTGCATTCGACTCAGCCGCTCAGGCAACTCCATTTGCACAGAGCCGCAAGGGCGAGTTGGCGTTGCAGATCAGCCACCTGGACGTTGCGCCCTATTTGCCCTATCTGCCCGCCAGCCTCCCGGTGCGGTTGAAGGCCGCAGTGCTGGATAGTTCCGTCAAGATTTCGTTTGATCAGGCAGCCAGTCAAAAGTTGCTGGTATCCGGTGATATCAAGGTGTCCGGTATCCAGGTTAGCGAAAAGGGCGGCGGAGATTTGTTGTCCATTGGCTCGGTAGAGACCAGGATCAAAGAACTGCGTCCGTTGGAGCAAAGTCTGGTGTTGGAATCTTTGGAGGTGAACTCGCCCTCGGTGGTGGTCACGCGTAATCAACAAGGGGTGTTGAATCTATTGAACCTCGGGACAGGGGACAAACCCGCTGCAGCGGCTGCAACTATTTCCGAGGCACCCAAGGCGCAAAGCAGCCAGCCCGATGCGGCAAAAGCACAACCCCATCCCGGTTGGCAAGTGGCACTTGCGCACTTTCATTTGCAGGGCGGTCAGGTTCGGGTGACCGATGAGGCCGTGACACCCGCAGTCAAGCTGGCGCTGGCCGACACGCAGATCACGCTGAGTGATGTGCAATGGCCCATGACCCGGGCGATTCCCTTTGAAGTGGCAGCCAAACTGTTGGTTCGGGATGTAAAAGACGCCAAGCCAGCCCGAATTCAAGTCAGCGGTGAGGCCACCGACCAGGCCGGTTCAGTGAACGCCAAATTGTCTGACTTGGCGTTGTCCTTGGCGGCGCCTTACCTCAGTAATTTTTTAGTGCCCCAAGCCAATGGCCTGCTCGAAGGCGAGTTGTCTGGCAGTTGGAAGGGATCTGACTTGCAATTGCAGGCCAAGCGACTGGCCTTGCGTGACTTTGCCCTGACCCCTCCTGCCGGCAAAAGCGAAATCACGCAAAAAGAACTCCCTGCCTTCAAACTGCTGGAAGCCAACAATGTCGCCGTGGACTTGCAAAAACATGCCGTGACCCTGGGCAGTCTGGCACTGCGAAACCCGAGCCTGCGTGTGGCGCGTGCTGAAGATGGAAAGTGGATGTTTGAACGCTGGTTGGTGCCCACCCCCCCCGGGAGTTCTGCTCTAACAGCCAAGGCAAAGACCACGGCCAATGCAAGCGCCAAACCTTTGCCGTGGAGCGTGACTCTGGCCGATACCCAGCTGCTGGATGGAAGCGTGACCTACGTGGATCGAGTACCTTCGAAACCGGTCTTTCTGGAGTTGAGCAGCCTGCAAACACGCATCAAAAACCTGACGCTGGATGGCAAGAAGCCGGTGCCGGTGTCGCTCTCCGCAAAGGTGCGCAGTGTGCGGACTGATCCGGGAACACTCGGTTTTGATGGCACGCTGATGTGGGACCCGCTGGCGGTTCAAGGCAGCGTGGCTATCGCGCAGTTTCCAGCCCAGGCTTTGGCTCACTATGGAATGGCCGGGTTGCGGCTGGACCTGTTGCGCGCCGATACGAGCTTTAAAGGGCAGGTGCGCTACGCCAGCAAACCTGCAGGAGCCGAGGTGCAGGTGCGCGGTGACGCCGCGATCGAAGAACTCAAACTCAACAGCTTGAGCACCGGCGAGGTTACTGAGGAGTTGCTGAACTGGAAGGCGCTTTCAGTTCCGGGTATCGACTTCAGCATGTCTCCCGGCTCTCCCATGCACCTCAAGGTGCGCGAAGTATCGCTGGCGGACTTTTTCGCCCGTCTGATCATTAACCCGGAGGGCAGGCTGGTGTTGCAGGATTTGGTTAATCCGAATGACAAGGCGTCGCCTGGGGCGGCCCAAGGTACAGCCCCATCCAGCACGACCGCTCCGGCAACGGCTACGGCAACCGCTGCAGCGCCAGCGCCTGAGCCAACTGCCACTGGCAATGATCCCGTGATGGATATCGGCCCGATCCGGCTGATCAATGGTCATGTGGCATTTTCAGACCGCTTTATCCAGCCCCATTACTCGGCTGATCTGACCGATCTCAGTGGCAGCCTGAGTCACTTCAGTTCGCAGGCGGGCTCGGGTTTGGCGGACCTTGAATTGCGTGGCCGTGCCGAGGGCACTGCGAGTCTGGAGATTACCGGCAAGCTCAACCCATTGGTCAAGCCGTTGGAACTCGCGATCAATGGACGGGTGCGGGATCTGGAGTTGTCTCCGTTGTCTTCCTACGCCATCAAGTACGCGGGCTACGGCATCGAACGCGGCAAGCTCAGTGTGGATGTGAATTACACGGTCGCTCCGAACGGGCAACTACAGGCCAGCAACAAGATCGTGTTGAATCAGTTGGTGTTTGGGGACGAAGTACCCGGTGTCAGTCACTTGCCCGTGAAACTGGCTGTGGCGCTGCTGGCCGACCGCAATGGCGTGATCGATCTGGACCTGCCGGTGAGCGGCTCGCTGAATGACCCGCAGTTCAGGATATGGCCAATCGTCTGGAAAATTGTTGGCAACCTGATTGCCAAGGCCTTGACCTCGCCCTTTCATTTGATCAGCGGGTTGTTCAACGGGGGTGATGCTGCGGATGAACTCAAAAATATTGCTTTCGATGCGGGTACCGCCCGCATCAGCCCATCCTCGCTGCCAAGCCTGGACCAGATTGGCAAAGCGATGCTGGATAAACCCGCTCTGCGCCTGACCGTGGTGGGCACCGCCAGTCTGGAGCGCGAGGTCGATGCCATCAAGCGCGATAGGTTGGCCAACCAACTGATGGGGGAAAAGCGCCGGGTAGCCGCTGGCGCTGCCAAGGATGTGACATCGGTATCGGTCGTGTCGGCGGAGGAAGCACCGGTGCTGCTGAAGGAAGTTTATCGTCGCTCCAATCTCAAGAAACCGCGCAATACCGTGGGCATAGCCAAAGAGCAGAGCACAGAAGAAATGGAAGCGCTACTCCTCCAGGCCATCAACGTCGATGAAGATGCGGTGCGTGCACTGGCCTTGAATCGCAGCCTGGCCGTGCGCGAATACCTCACGGCCCACAAAGTACCGTCCGATCAGCTTTTTATGGGTGAAGTCGAAATAGCGCCTGCAGGTGCTGATTGGCAACCCCGCGCAGAACTAAGCATTGAGCACCACTAACCATGTACCAACCCAAACACTTTGAAGAAACCCGCATCGAGGTGATGCAGGCGCTGGTCGCCAGCCAGCCTTTGAGCACCCTCGTTACGTTGAGCGACGAAGGCCTTGTGGCCGACCAGATTCC
>CAIQEX010000718.1 GCA_903870955.1 uncultured beta proteobacterium | reverse complement strand
GGCTTCTTTATCGTGATGGCCCTGGTGGTGACCGGTCTGGTCAGCAGCCTGTGGATGCAACCGGTCATGGCCCTGACCTTTGGCTTGGTCGATCTGCTGTTGTCACCCCTGGCCGCCCTGCTGCATTAATCGCCGCCCACCACCTTTACGTTTCACCCTTGTTTTTGCGTTGGATTGCATGAGCCCCACACCCTCCCCCGTTCGCTTTCTCACCGGCATCACCACCAGCGGCACGCCGCACCTGGGCAACTATGTGGGCTCGATTCGCCCCTCCGTGCGCGCCAGCCTGACGCCCGGCGTGCAGAGCTTCTACTTTTTGGCGGACTACCACGCGCTGATCAAGATCGACGAACCGGCGCGCATCCAGCGCTCGACATTGGAAATTGCCGCAAGCTGGCTGGCAGCCGGACTGGACCCCGAGCGCGTGGTGTTTTACCGCCAGTCCGACGTGCCCGAGATTCCCGAGTTGACCTGGTTCCTGACCTGCGTAACCGGCAAGGGCGTGTTGAACCGTGCCCACGCCTACAAGGCGTCGGTGGACAAAAACACCGCCGCCGGAGTGGACCCCGACAGTGATGTCACCGCCGGTCTGTTTATGTACCCGGTACTGATGGGCGCGGACATTTTGATGTTCAACGCGCACCATGTCCCCGTGGGCCGTGACCAGATTCAGCACATCGAGATGGCGCGCGACATGGCCAACAGTTTCAACCACCGCTACGGCGAGCATTTCGTGCCGCCCCAAGCGGTGATTGAAGAGTCCGTCGCCACCCTGCCCGGCCTGGATGGCCGCAAGATGAGCAAGAGCTACGACAACACCATTCCGCTGTTTGCCAGCCGCGAACAATTGAAAAAGCTGATCGCCGGTATCGTGACGGACTCGCGCGCACCGGGCGAGGCCAAAGACACCGAGGGCTCGGCTCTGTTCCAGATTTACCAGGCATTTGCCACGCCAGAAGAAACCGAAGCGTTGCGTGCCAAATATGCCAAGGGCATTGCCTGGGGCGATGCCAAACAGCTGTTGCTGGAGCGCATCGACCAGGAGATTGCACCCATGCGTGCACGCTACCAGCACCTGATGGACAACCCGCAAGAAGTCGAAGCCTTTTTGCTGGCCGGTGCCCAAAAGGCCCGCGCCATTGCCACGCCGTTCATGGCGCGCCTGCGCCATGCTGTGGGTCTGCGCGGCCTGACCACGGGTGTCGTGCAAGCCAAGGTCAAGGCGGCCAAATCTTCGCTGCCTTCATTCAAGCAATACCGCGAGAAAGACGGCAAGTTTTACTTCAAGCTGGCGGATGCCAAGGGTGTGGTCTTGCTGCAAAGTCTCGGGTTGGAGTCGCCGCAGCTCGCGGGTAAGAGCATTGGTCTGTTGCAAACAGAAGGAGCCGCAGCGCTGGATGCGCTGACCGCCCAGCTTGAACCTGTTGCGGATCGGGATGCGGTACTGGCCGCGCTCGATGCCTTGAAGGATGCGGCTGCTTAATGCGCCTTGCGTTGCGTGCAACCCAGGCGCTTCCCCGATACATATTCTGAAACCTCCTAAAAAGCCGAGTTGCCGATGTATTCCTTTACAACCGATTGGTTTGAACAAACGGCCCAAGCCAACTGGGCAAAGTTACTGCCAGAAATTCGTCCAACGCGGATTCTTGAAATCGGTTCCTTTGAAGGTGCCAGCACCTGCTTCCTGATGGATACGCTGGCGGGAAGCGAGGCGCTCGAAATTCATTGCATTGATACTTGGGGCGGTGGCATTGAACACCAGGAGGACGGCACCGCTCCCAGCGACATGCGGGCCGTGGAATCGCGTTTCAGGCGCAACACGGAGCACGCGCTGTCCAAAGCCGTCCACCCGGTCAAACTGCATATTCATAAAGACCTTTCGCACCGTGCACTGGTGCGACTTCTTGCAGATGGAAAAGAAAATTACTTTGACTTCGTCTATGTCGACGGATCGCACCAGGCACCCGATGTCCTGTGTGATGCCGTGCTGGCATTCAAGCTGCTCAAAGTGGGCGGCGTCCTGGCGTTTGACGACTATCTGTGGACCAACGAGTTGACTTCTGCGGTAGAAATCCTGCGTTGCCCAAAACCCGCCATTGATGCATTTGTCAACATCCACTTCCAGAAGCTGCGGGTATTGAAGATGCCGCTGTACCAGTTTTACGTGCAGAAGACATCCGACTAATCGGTCATCGGTTGGGCGACCCGTCGAGCCACCGATTGGTGCGCCAAAAACCCGTGGAACGACATCTCTGCGCCCTCCTTTAGTGAAACCGCATAGGCATTGCCCATATCCAATTTGGCCTGGTAGAGGGATTTAATTTGCGGCTCGATCGCTGCATCGCGAATCTGCCGGTAAGCCCGGTTGATTTCGTCCTGATGCGTGTTGGCGCAAAGACTTTGGGCATTCAGATGCAGCAGGTAGGGGGCCTGGGTCATCCGCGCCTGCCCACCGGCCGCAAGCATGATTTGCGCGTCCTGCAACACGTCCTCCGACATCAGCGACTGGTACGGGATCCAGTGGCGTCGCGCATACAAGGCGTGCACCGAACCCTGAAAGTCATGCAAGTCCTGAAAATTCAAAATGGGTCGTGGGGTCAGTTCCCGCAACACATTGCGGCTGCCCTCATCGACATAAACCGTCCGAAAGAAGGCAATTTGTGAGCTGCTGCTTTGCGCCAGGTCCAGGGCCTCATCGACCGCACCCGGCGCATAGGCATCGTCCGCATCCAACATGGTGATGAACTGCCCCCGCGCGGCCGCGAAAGCGCGGTTACGCGCGGCACCGGGGCCTGTTTGCTGACCCGGTGGCAACACCTTTACGAAACCGGGATACCGGGTTTGCAGAAACCCATAGTCCTGCGAACCGTCATCGGGCGCCACCACCACTTCGACAGGAAACGCAGACGCAATACTTTCAATCGCCCGCTCAATACTCGGCAGTGCCTGGTAGATTGGCAGCAGGACCGAGAGCAATTTTTCAGGGTGTGACATGGACTTGAACCGGGCAATGCGAAATTTTGAACTTCAGACTTTAAAACTAACCCAAGTCAATTTTGTGCAATTCGGCCGACCTATGCAACCCACCCATAAAAATGAAACATACGCTTGCGTTTTTTAGCTTGACCGGGGTTGCGGCGGATGCACTTGCCGCCGCACCCAAGCTCGCGGTGCAAGGGCGTCAATCAGCCCGGCATAAAACGGTGGGCAGCGCCTCACCCAGCGTCTGCGGATAGTCTTTGGTGAAGTGCAGCCCGCGACTCTCGTGCCGGGCCTGCGCACAGCGCACGATCAGGTCGGCCACCAGCACCAGATTGCGCAGCTCCAGCAAGTCCCGCGTCACATGAAAGTGCGCGTAGTACTCGTGAATTTCGGACTTCAACAGCGCGATGCGGTGGGCCGCACGCTCCAGGCGTTTGTTGGTGCGCACAATGCCCACGTAGTCCCACATGAAGCGGCGCAGTTCGTCCCAGTTGTGCGAGATCACCACCGCCTCATTGGCGTCCGTGACGCGGCTATCGTCCCAGAGTGGAATCGACAGCGGATGCGCCAACCCGGCATGCTCAACCGCATGCGCCGTGGCCTTGGCAAACACCATGCACTCCACCAGCGAATTGCTGGCCAAGCGGTTGGCACCGTGCAGGCCGGTGCAGGCGTTCTCGCCAATGGCGTACAGGCCCGCCAGGTCGGTGCGACCAGCCAAATCCGTGCGCACCCCACCGCAGGTGTAATGCGCAGCAGGCACCACCGGAATCGGCTGCTGGGTGATGTCTATCCCCAGCTGCAAACAGCGCTCCAGAATGTTGGGGAAGTGCTCCTTCAGGAAAGCCGGGCTCTTGTGCGAGATGTCCAGAAAGACGCAGTCGAGGCCCTGCTTTTTCATCTCGAAATCGATGGCGCGGGCCACCACATCGCGCGGCGCCAGTTCGGCGCGCGCATCGTGGGTGGGCATGAAGCGGGTGCCATCGGGCAACTTGAGCAAGCCGCCTTCACCCCGCACCGCTTCACTGATCAAAAAGGATTTGGCATGCGGGTGGTAAAGGCAGGTGGGATGAAACTGGATGAACTCCATGTTCTGCACCCGGCAACCGGCGCGCCACGCCGCAGCGATGCCGTCACCCGTGGCGGTATCCGGGTTGGTGGTGTACAGATACACCTTGCCAGCACCGCCGGTGGCCAGAATGGTGTGCGGCGCGCTAAAGGTCACGACGCTGTCGGTCTGCTCGTCCAGCGCATACAGCCCCACGCATTGCTGGCCGGGCAGACCCAGTTTCTGGTGCGTGATCAGGTCCACCAGCATGTGGTGGTTGAAGATGCGGATGTTGGGGGCCGTCAGCACCTTTTTGATCAGCGTCTGCTGCACGGCCGCACCCGTGGCGTCGGTCACATGCACGATGCGCCGCTCGCTGTGGCCGCCCTCGCGGGTGAGGTGCAATGCGCCCTCTTCTTCGGTAAAGGCAACACCCAATGACATCAGCCAGCGAATGGCGTCGGGTGCGTGCTCCACCACAAACTGCGTGGCAGGCAGATCGCACAGCCCCGCCCCGGCAACCAGCGTGTCCTGCACATGGGAATCAAAACTGTCGGTATCGGCCATCACGGCGGCAATGCCACCCTGGGCCCAGGCGCTGGCACCTTCGTTCAACTCGCCCTTGGTGAGCAAGGCAATTTGCAGGTGGGATGGCAGCTGCAGCGCGGCGCTTAGGCCAGCCAGACCGCTGCCCACGATCAGGACATCAAAATGTTGTGAAGACATAAAGGTGGGATCAGCCTCAGGCCGCGCCAATGTTCGGCACCAAGCCCGCCGCCTGCTTGGCGCGGCTCGCGGTGAAATCCAGCATGCGGTCAATCGGAAGTCGGGCACGTAAACCCAACACAGGGTCCACCTGAATCTGGTTGGCACCCGAAAGCAGCACGGCTTCCAAACCCTGCAAGCTGTTCATGGCCATCCACGGGCAATGCGCGCAGCTCTTGCAGGTGGCGCTGTTGCCCGCAGTGGGAGCTTCGATAAAGGTCTTGCCGGGGTTCAGGCTGCGCAGCTTGTGCATCAGACCGTTGTCGGTGGCCACGATGAAAACCGTGGCTTCCATTTCGCGCGCCGCCTTCAGGATGCCGGACGTGGAACCAATCGCATCGGCCACAGCCAGCACCGACGCGGGGCTCTCGGGGTGCGCCAGCACCTTGGCACCCGGATGCTCGGCCTTGAGCGCGTCCAGTTCGAAGGCCTTGAACTCGTCATGCACGATGCAGGAGCCGTTCCACATCACCATGTCGGCACCGGTTTCGCGCTGGATGTAGGCACCCAGATGGCGGTCCGGTGCCCACAGAATTTTCTTGCCCTGCTGCTTCAGGTGTGTCACCACGTCGAGCGCGCAGCCAGAGGTCACCATCCAGTCGGCCCGCGCCTTCACGGCAGCACTGGTGTTGGCGTAGACCACCACCGTGCGGTCAGGATGCAGGTCGCAAAACGCGGCGAAGGCCTCGGTCGGACAACCAAGATCAAGCGAGCAGGTGGCTTCCAGCTCCGGCACGATTACTGTCTTGTGCGGCGACAAAATCTTGGCTGTCTCACCCATGAAACGCACACCAGCCACCACCAGCGTCTGTGCCGCATGGTCGCGGCCGAAGCGGGCCATTTCCAGCGAGTCGCTGACCAGGCCACCGGTACGCTCGGCCAGGTCCTGCAGATCCGGATGGACGTAATAGTGCGACACCAGCACCGCGTTCTTCTGCTTCAGCAGCGCGGCAATGCGGTCCATCAGGGCGGCGCGCTCGGCTTGCGAGGGCTCGGCCGGCACCTTGGCCCAAGCATGCAGCGTGCGGGTGGCACCATCGGTGCGGGAGTAGTCGGGCAGCTCGTAATCAACGCTGATGGATTGGGTTTGCAAGATAGTCATGCGAGAGTTCAGAACGCAGCAAAGCGCATGGAGAAATCGGTGGCGGCAACGTCCTTGGTCAGGGCGCCAATAGAAATACGGTCGACACCGGTTTCGGCCAGCGTGCGCAAGCCATTCAAGGTGACGCCGCCCGAAATTTCCAGAATCGCGGCACCGGCAGCGCGCGTGGCAGCCATTTCGCGGTTGATCGCCACGGCCTGGCGCAGCGTGGGCAGGTCCATGTTGTCCAGAAGAATCATCGCTGCGCCGTGCTGCAGTGCTTCGCGCAATTGCGCCAGCGTTTCGACCTCGATCTGAATGAACGAGGCCACCTCTTGGTACGCTGCCGCCTGAGCCAAAACCTGGGGGATACCACCGGCTGCGGCAATGTGGTTTTCCTTGATCAGGATGGCGTCATACAGGCCGATGCGGTGGTTCGCCCCGCCACCGGTGCGCACGGCATATTTTTGCGCCAGCCGCAGGCCCGGCAGCGTCTTGCGGGTGTCCACAATCTGTGCTCCGGTGCCCGCAATGGCGGCCACGTAGATTGCCGTCTTGGTGGCCACGGCGCTGAGTAATTGCAAAAAATTAAGCGCCGTGCGCTCACCGGTCAGCAATGCCCGCGCGTCGCCCTGCATCTCCAGCACTGTCTGGTTTGGCTGGCAGCACTGGCCCTCGTGCACATGCCAGGTCAGCTGCACGG
>CAIQEX010000717.1 GCA_903870955.1 uncultured beta proteobacterium | reverse complement strand
TTTTGCCTCGTTCGCCCGTTCTGCTTGGCTGGTGTGTGCAGAACGGGCTACAGAAAAGAATAGAAGCATCGGAAGGGTATCTTCCGGTCTCCCCAATAATCCGCCGTGTCGCGGAAGATATCGAGCAGTTGCTCGCGCGCTTCCTTGTCAAACTTGGCGTTTGCGGGAATATGCTCCAGCACGGCGATAAAGCCTGGCTGTGGCCCCGATTTGTGGACCGGGTCAGTCATGCTGTCGTACAGGGCATCAAAATTCTTGCTGACCTGCGTTGACAATATGAACTGCTGACCAATCAGGTCCAGCACATCCTGTTTGGACTGCGCATTGGCCAGATTGGCGTACAGAAAGTGGTGACCCAGAGACTGGGCGGCTTCCTGCAAGTCCTGCACCCTGAAGGCGCGTATCGATTGAACGATATTGGTTCTAACGGTTCGAAGTGGCGTATCCATCCCCGATTCTCTTTCTCAAAGTACAAAACAAAAAATCAAGGCACGATTTTGCGAAAACTCGCATAGTGATCGGCCGAGTAAAAACAGGCATTAGGCAAGGTGGCAGTGCCACCGCATACAATTCTCTTGGCTCCCCTATCCCGTGCACCCGGTGTCGGCACGGTATATTCCCGGTAGTAGCCACGTTTCTGCAAGGGCAACAGGCGCTCGCGATTTCCAAAAACTACTCCGTCCTTGTCAAACGGGAACGGGCCGCCCTGGTAAATCAGACGGTGAGTCTGCTGACCCTGCAAGGGCAATTCGCTCAAAGCGATATCACCCTGACTTTCAGCCCCGGCCCAGAAGTTCTTCGCGCTTACGTTCTCAGTAAACAGCGTTGCTATCAACAAAAGGCCAGTAAGTACTAACTTAAACCTGTTGCCGTTCACCAAAATCCCCTGTAACTAGGTTCGGGTAAACCCGACATCTCAAGGCAAGTAGTGTCGCCCATTCGAGCCAAAAAAGCAAGGCCTTGCCCGTTTAACAGGCAAGGCCTTTGCGACTTCGGAGTAAAGAAGTGTGTACTAACTGAACGTCTCAACCCACCCGACTGGCATTGGCATCGGCAACGGTTAGTGCTGTCATATTTACGATTCGGCGCACTGTGGTGCTGGCCGTCAAAATGTGCACGGGCTTGGCTGCCCCCAGCAAAATCGGCCCGATGGCGATGTTTCCACCGGCCGCCGTTTTTAGCAGGTTGTACGCAATATTGGCGGCATCTATGTTGGGTAGCACCAGCAAGTTGGCGTCACCATGGAGTGTGCTGTTGGGCATGATGGACTTGCGGGCTTGGCCGTCCAACGCCACGTCGCCGTGCATTTCTCCGTCCACTTCCAACCAAGGCGCCTGTTTCTGCAACAGGGCAAGAGTGTCGCGCATCTTTATGGCGCTGGGTTCGTTGCTGCTGCCAAAGCTGGAATGGCTGAGCAACGCCGCCTTGGGTTTGAATCCAAAACGCATCATTTCTTCCGCTGCCATGACGGTGATGCGGGCCAGTTCCTGCGCGGTCGGGTCGTAGTTGACGTGGGTGTCAACCAGGAACACCTGGCGTCCCGGCAACATCAGACCATTCATACAGGCGTAAATAGCACAGTCGGTCCCGGCTTTGGGATCGATGCGTTTGCCAATCACCTGATCCACGTATTCCAGGTGCAAAGCAGTTCGGCCCCAGGTGCCGCAGATAAGGCCATCCACATCGCCCTTGTGCAGCAGCATCGCCCCAATCAGGCTCAGGCGGCGGCGCATTTCAATCTTGGCGACCTGCATCGTCATGCCCTTGCGTTCGGTCATGCGGTGGTAGGTCTGCCAGAAGTCGCGGTAGCGGTGGTCCTGTTCCACGTTCACCACCTGGTAATCCACGCCTTCCTTCAGACGCAGACCAAACTTTTCAATGCGTTCGGCAATCACCGCGGGCCGGCCGATCAAAGTCGGCAGAGCCAGTCCCTCGTCCACCACAATCTGGGCCGCGCGCAGAACGCGTTCTTCTTCGCCTTCGGCATACGCCACGCGCTTTTTCAACGCCTTTCGGGCCGCTGTGAAGATCGGCTTCATGGTGGTGCCAGATGCGTAGACAAAGCTTTGCAGGCGCTCGCGGTAGGCATCCATGTCGGCGATGGGACGCAACGCCACACCACTGTCAGCGGCGGCCTGCGCCACGGCCGGCGCGATCTTCATCATCAGGCGAGGATCAAAAGGCTTTGGAATCAGATATTCGGGGCCGAAGGCCAGTTGCTCTCCGGTGTAGGCTGCGGCTACCACATCGCTTTGCTCAGCTTGGGCCAGGTCGGCAATCGCGTGCACCGCGGCAATTTCCATTTCCAGGGTGATGGTCGATGCACCCGCATCCAACGCGCCCCGAAAGATGTAGGGGAAGCACAGGACATTGTTGACCTGATTGGGGTAGTCGGTGCGTCCGGTTGCCATGATGGCGTCATCGCGCACCGCCTTGACTTCCTCGGGCAGGATTTCCGGGGTCGGATTGGCCAGGGCAAAGATGATCGGATTGGCGGCCATGGTTTTCACCATATCGGCCTTGAGCACACCGCCCGCGGACAGGCCCAGGAACACGTCGGCACCCACAATCATTTCGCGCAACGTGCGGCAATCGGTCTTCTGGGCAAAAAAGGCCTTGTCCTCGTCCATCAGTTCGACCCGGCCTTCATAGACCACGCCAGCCAGGTCGGTGACAAAAATGTTTTCGCGCGGAATGCCCAGCTTCACCAACAACCCCAGGCATGCCAGTGCGGCCGCCCCCGCGCCGGAGGTCACCAGCTTGATCTCTTTGGGGTCTTTGCCAACTACCTTCAGGCCATTCAGAATGCCGGCGCCCACCACGATGGCAGTGCCGTGCTGGTCGTCGTGAAACACCGGAATCTTCATGCGCTCGCGCAGTTTGCGTTCGACGTAAAAGCAGTCCGGCGCTTTGATGTCTTCCAGGTTGATGCCGCCAAAAGTGGGTTCCAGCGAGGCGATGATGTCCACCAGTTTGTCGAGGTCGTGCTTCTCGTTGATCTCGATGTCAAATACATCGATACCGGCGAACTTCTTGAACAGCACGCCCTTGCCTTCCATCACCGGCTTTGCCGCCAGGGGGCCGATGTCACCCAGGCCGAGCACCGCCGTGCCATTGGTGATCACGGCGACCAGATTGCCACGGCTGGTGTACTTGAAGGCGTTATTTGGGTCCTTGACGATTTCTTCGCAGGGGGCCGCCACACCGGGGGAGTAGGCCAGCGCCAGATCATGCTGGTTGACCAGTTGCTTGGTCGCCGCAATGGCGATCTTGCCGGGTGTCGGGAACTCGTGGTACTCGAGGGCGGCGCGGCGCAGTTCGGCGCGCTTGTCGGGAGAGTTGGAAGAACTGGGGGTCAGTGACCCGGTGGAGGAATCCTGTGTCATTAGCGTCCTTGTACAGCAGGGCGGGCGCGAAGGCGGAGGCCCCTGATGTGGGAGGCAATTGTATTCCCGGCATGTGTACCTGACAGCCGCACAAAAATGCGGAAATCCTGTCTTGGCAATTCGGGTCGAAGCTGCTAGGGCGGTGAGACAGTGTGGCTTTCGATGTCTCAAATTTGCGTGGCTTTGCTGAGTTCCATGCGCCGTGCGGTGCTCTTCCCGCTCAGCACAAAGCCGCGCTGCACATTCCCCGAATCCATAAATCGCCAGACACCGTGTGGCTCCTGGTCGTCGGCGATCCAATTGCCTGCCAGCGCCGGATGGGCTGCAGAAACCACAACCGGCAAGGCCGGCGTTTTGATGGCTACGGGCATCAGCGGGAACACCAGTTCGGTTCTTGTGCCATTCAGCGTTTCGGCCAGTGCCTTGGCGGCGTTCATGATCGGCATGACATAGGGTAGAGGGCGCTGACCGGCAGAGGCATATTGCGCCCCGTCTCCCAGGGCGTAGACCTGCTCTGCGGAGGTTTGCAAATAGGCGTCCACCACAATGCCGCGTTCGCACGCCAATCCAGCGGCACTGGCCAGCGTCGTATTGGAGCGCAGACCGATGGCGCTGAGCACGGCATCCGCCTGTATTTGCGTACCGTCAGCCAGGGTGACGCGAAGCACCGTGCTGGTAATTGGACCAAGTGCCTGCGCCTGTGAGTCAGAGCGCAGCGCGGTGGGGGCTTCGGCTGTATCCACTGCTTGTACTGTCGTGCCAAAGTGCCACTTCGCACCCAAATCCTGCAGGGCAATTTGCAACTGCAGACTGACAGCCTCCGGTAGCAGGGCTGCCAGCGGGCGTGGCGACGGGTCGACCACATGCACGCGATGGCCAGCCTGCAATAGATCATTGGCAAACTCGCAGCCGATCAAACCAGCACCGATGACCAGTACGGACTTGCTTACGAAACTTGCCTCACTGGATTGAGTCAACGGGCCTGCTTCGGTACCGCCCTGTGACCGGGCGCTCGCCGGGTCGCCGCCCGGGGTGCTTGACGCAGTGCCGGCCATTCTGGCGTAGAAAGTCGCAAAGTCGTCCAGCGAATTCACTGACAGCACCTGCTCGGCCGCATTGCCTGCGATGGCCGAACGAATAGGCTGGGCACCGGTAGCCAGCACCAGTTGGCGATAGGCGAGGGTGCTACTTCCACCAGTTGACTGCA
>CAIQEX010000716.1 GCA_903870955.1 uncultured beta proteobacterium | reverse complement strand
GACGCCGGGTAAGCCAGGCTTGTCTGCCTTGGGTATCCAGGCCGCAGCCTTGCGACCCATCGCCGCCGACTACCTCACGCAAGGCGCCTCATGGCATGCCTTGCTAGGTGTACGCCGCGGTGGTCAACGCAAGACTTGAGGCCCCTCGCTTGACACTGCATGTACTTACCTGCCCCCCGAGGGGGCGCATTTCACCTTGGGGCGGCCCGGCGGTGAAAACTAACCCCGGTCGTCGCCAAGTTTGAGGAACTCGCCATCCTGGCCGAGTGACAGCAGGCCGCTCTTGGCATAAATGCCGAGTTTGGCGCGGGTGTCGGTGATGTCCAGGTTGCGCATGGTCAGTTGGCCAATGCGGTCCAAGGGGCTGAAAGGCGCGTCTTCCACTTTTTCCATACTCAGGCGCTCGGGCGCGTAGGTCAGGTTGGGCGATTCGGTGTCCAGGAGCGAATAGTCATTGCCACGGCGCAGTTCCAGCGTCACGGTGCCGGTGATGGCACGTGCCACCCAGCGCTGGGCGGTTTCGCGCAGCATGATGGCCTGCGAGTCGAACCAACGCCCTTGGTAAAGCAGGCGCCCGAGCTTGCGGCCGGAGTCGCGGTATTGCTCGATGGTGTCTTCGTTGTGGATGCCGGTGACCAGGCGCTCGTAGGCAATAAACAGCAGGGCCAGGCCGGGGGCTTCGTAAATACCGCGGCTCTTGGCTTCGATGATGCGGTTCTCGATCTGATCGCTCATGCCCAGGCCGTGGCGCCCGCCAATGCGGTTGGCTTCCAGAAAAAGGGTCACCAGGTCAGGGTACTCGACGCCGTTCAGCGCCACCGGACGGCCTTCTTCAAAGCGCACCGACACCTCTTCGGCCTTGACCACGCAGTCGTCCTTCCAGAACGGCACGCCCATGATCGGGTTGACGATCTTCATGCCGCTGTTGAGGTTCTCCAGGTCCTTGGCTTCGTGGGTGGCACCCAGCATATTGCTGTCGGTGGAGTAGGCTTTTTCGGCCGACATCTTGTAGCCAAAACCATGGCTGGTCATGAACGCGGACATTTCTGCACGGCCACCCAGTTCGTCGATAAAGGCCTGGTCCAGCCAGGGCTTGTAGATCTTCAGGGCCGGGTTGGTCAGCAGGCCGTAGCGGTAGAAGCGCTCGATGTCATTGCCCTTGAAGGTACTGCCATCGCCCCAGATGTTGACGTCGTCCTGCTTCATGGCCGACACCAGCATGGTGCCGGTGACGGCACGGCCCAGAGGTGTGGTGTTGAAGTAGGTGACGCCTGCGGTAGAGATGTGAAAGGCACCGCTTTGCAGAGCGGCCAGACCTTCAGCGGCCAACTGCGGGCGGCAGTCCACCAGACGGGCCTTTTTGGCACCGTATTCCATCGCCTTGCGCGGGATTTCGTCGTAATCGGCTTCGTCGGGCTGGCCCAGGTTGGCCGTGTAGGCGTAGGGCAGGGCACCCTTGAGCTTCATCCAGTGCAGGGCGGCGCTGGTATCGAGGCCGCCGGAAAAGGCGATGCCGACCTTTTGGCCGACGGGGGT